>JAENVX010000164.1 GCA_016650355.1 Bacteroidia bacterium
CATCACCTGTCCCTCCTTCACATCGTATGAAAGCGGTTTTTCACCATATACATCTTTACCTGCTTGAAATGCAAGTGTTGCAATTTGTGCATGCCAATGATCTGGGGTTGCACAGGTGATTGCATCAATGTCTTTGCGATCGAGTATATGCCGAAAGTCCTCATAGGCTTTCGCCTGACTGTTGGGTCGAAGTTCCTTTAATCTTTTCAGTGTACCATTTAAATGATTCTGATCCACATCGCACAACGCTACAATCTCCACCTCTGGCAATGCAGCAAACCAACCAAGATGATTGTTCCCCATTCCACCCAAACCAATATGAGCAATTCGCAGTCTGTCGCTCGCGGCAGCCCTAGTGAGCATCGAGGGTAGAATCGTAAATCCTAATGCACCGATGGCGCCTTTCTTTAGGAAGTCCCTCCTGTTTATTGCATAGCTCATTTGTATTGGAAGTTTAGTTGATTAACACTAAGCTATAAAAAAACTTCTTTAAGGACAAGGGCAACGAGCAAAGCAATCGTGGATGCCAAGAAAGGAATTTTACTTGCCGTATACCTGATTCAGCAATCCTGCCAGCCTTACTCCTGCTTGCAGTATTCTATCCTTAGCTAATCCCAAATATTTGTAAGAATACTTATAGCTCAAATTTCCATCACCAATATCGTAGACCTGTTTACGATTGCTCATCGACTCGTTAGCCCAATCGCGCACGGAAGATTTCTGCCATGCTGATACTGTTGACTTATCTGGTTTCCCTAATGCCACTGCTAACTCTGTAAAACTTAGTTTAGTGTCATCGATCATGTCACTATCCCAAACCCTGTGAAGATTTGAATCCCCGCGAAACCATTTAACTTTCACCTTATTTCCACCTTGATCGTCACAACAACCTACATGCAAAGGCTGATGAATATCTCCCACTAAGTGTACAAGCATTTTTAGATATTCAACCTCTTTCATTCGGTCAAGTTTATGTGTTTTTAACTCAACAACAATTCGTTCAATGGTCATAATAACATCCCCGTTGGGGTTCTTTCTAGATTGGTCATAGGTCTGCCCTGCTTCAATAGTTACCCAATGCCAGTCGGTAGCGTAGTTATACGTTGAGTCGGATCGTATTTCATCCATCCATGTGCTGGCCATCGCCAATGATTCCTGCCCAAGCAATTCCTGAATTTTCTTTCGCGCCTTAGCGGAAAGGTGTTGTTCTGCAATTAGGCCTGTGGCCCTGTGTCCAGTTACCCCCCATCCAAACAATTGAAAAGTGCAAGTGGAGCATAGCAGTACTAAGATGTATCGTTTCATTCGTATCTTTTTAAATCTGATCACAATATTAAGGTTTTCGAGGTAATCAACATTTTCTAACGATGAATTAAAGGACTAATTTTGAGATACACCATATGGAGAATTCAATAAAGCTTACGGCTATTCTGGTTGCCAACCAGATCGACATGAAGGGACTGAAAAGTTTCCTCAAAATAAAACCGACATCGGATTCATCAACAGAGCTTTTCTACGGGTTGGGTGAAAATAGATACCAGTATTATTTCAACTACGGTGTAATTGTATTTTCTGGGCACTTGGAGGATGAGTTAAAACAAGCTGTTGATACCGCTCAGCCCTTTTTAAAAAATCCTACGTATAATTGGTTGCGGGATGAACACAAAATAAGCATTGGAATTGCTGGAGAAATGAAATTCGAGTTTGATCGGGTTATCGTTGACCACCTGGATGACAAAGTTTTTAGAATAGCTATGCTCAACCTTGCTCAATCAGTAGCACTTGATCACTACCATGAAGTTTCTGAAAATTTATTAACAGAAATAAAAGGATTTACAAATCATCTGGAGCAAACGGGAAAATTGAGTATTAACCGAAGAAATATGCTGAAGTTCATCGGAAAAGCCTTGAATACTCAAAATGAAATCGCTGACAATATCTATATTTTTGATGGGCCAGAACAGGTTTGGGACGATGAATATCTGGACAGCCTTCATAAGGGTCTTATGAAATATTTTGATTTGAGGGTGCGTTTCAGTGAGATTGAGTATACGCTTAGAATAATCGAAAGTAATCATAGTGTATTTCGCGAAATTTCAAATCAGCGACAAAGCAACATGCTTGAATGGATTATCATCTTTTTGATTATGGTTGAGGTAATTAATCTAATTCTTTCTAAACTTCTTTAAAATGCCAAATCGCCAGGCCCTCTTCTTAAATTTTGATATTAAGGCTCAACCTGATGAAGTGACATGTGGGCCCACCTGCCTTCATGCACTTTATCAATACTATAACGACTCCATCACACTGAAGGAGGTAGTAAATGAAGTTAAGCATTTAAAAACAGGAGGAACATTGGCTGTCATGCTTGGCAATCATGCACTCAGACGAGGATACAAGGCACACATTTACACCTATAATCTAAATATTTTTGATCCTACCTGGTTCAAACTATCTTCCACGAAGATGATTCAAAGCCTTAAGAAGCAAATGAAATATAAATTCAATACTCGTAAACTTCTTGTGGCCTCAAAAGCCTATATTAAATTCCTGGAAGCAGGCGGTAAAATTCTGAATTCGGAGTTGAATGATTCACTTATTAAAAGCTACTTACGAAGGCAGGTGCCCGTTTTGACTGGCCTTAGCGCAACTTACTTATACGGAACTCCACGGGAGATTTCCGTCAGCAATAGTTACAATAGTATTAAAGGAGAACCTGTAGGGCACTTTGTTGTCGTGAATGGATATGACGAGCCGAGCAACACAGTCTACCTTGCTGATCCAATGAATCCCAATCCATTGAAAAGTCAGTATTATAGTGTGAACTTTGACCGCTTAATCAATAGTATCATGTTGGGGATCGTTACGTACGATGCAAATCTTTTAATCATCGAACCGAAATAATTATAAGGTATCATGCCAAAAATAATTGTGGTTGAAAAACCAGAAACCTGGAAATTTAGCCTTGACGATGTGGAGATTATCACACCTGATCAGTATATTTCCAATGAAACCTATCAGGCAGGAAAGAATTTAAAAGTTCTTAATCTGTGTAAGTCATATCAGTATCAAAGCGAAGGATACTACGTTTCGCTTTTAGCGGAAGCACGCGGGCACAAAGTTCTGCCAGGCGTTTCAACCATTCAGGATTTTCGGTTCCCGTCCATTCTTCGCGATGACTCGCTCGACTTTGATTCACTTATTCAAAATACATTTAAAGCAGAACCTTACGATCGGATTGAATTCAACATTTACTTTGGTATCACACAATCTGAAACGTTTAATAAATTAGGCCTTCAACTTTTCCAATTGGTGCAAGCTCCATCCGTACGAGCGGCCTTCTCCAAAAAAAATAAATGGGTTCTTCAAAGCATTCGGCCTATCAGTTTAAGCGAAGTGCCAGAAAACGACAAGCCCTTGCTTATTTCCGCCCTTGAAAAATATTTTTTAAGAAAGCGCGACTACCGACCCGACAAGAAAAAATACGACCTGGCAATTCTTGTCAATCCAGACGATCCCAATCCTCCTTCTGATGACCGTGCATTGAAAAGGTTTTATAAGGCAGCCCTCGAAGCGGGCTTTAATACTGAGTTCATCACTAAAAATGATTTTGATCAACTTATTCAATATGATGCATTGTTTATTCGAGAAACAACGAATGTCAATCATCATACTTTCCGCTTTGCAAAAAAAGCAGCATCTCTTGGCCTTGCCGTTATTGATGATCCGCAGTCCATTTTAAAGTGCACCAACAAAGTGTATTTGCACGAACTACTACAAGCGAATAAGGTATTGACACCAAAATCAATTGTTACATCAGAAGAAAATTGCAATTCCATACCTGAAAAAATGACCTTTCCGTTTATTCTCAAACAACCAGATGGTGCATTTTCGAAAGGTGTGTTTAAAATAAACAATTTGGCAGAGTTCAAGAAAGTGAGAGAGACAATGTTTGAAAAGTCGGATCTGCTAATAGCACAGGAATTCTTACCTACTCCCTTTGATTGGCGGGTTGGGATTATCGACAGCCAGGTGATATATGTTTGTAAATATTTCATGGCTTCACAACATTGGCAGATCGTGAATTGGAGCGCCAACAAAGAAGCTTCTCGCGATGGAGACGTTGAATCCATTGCTGTAGATCAGGCCCCTTCGGGATTACTAAAAACAGCATTGAAGGCAACCTCCCTGATAGGCAAAGGACTTTATGGCGTAGACATGAAAGAAGTTGATGGAAAATTCTACGTAATTGAGATAAACGACAATCCTAATATCGATGCCGGCATTGAAGATAAAATCCTAAAAGACAAACTTTATGATATTATTATGGAAGTCTTTTTAAACAAAATAAAATTTAGTAAATGACCCATTCACGACTTCATCTTTTCCAGGGATATGGGATAGAACTAGAATACATGATCGTTGATCGTGACTCCTTAGAAGTAAAATCGATCTCTGATGAATTGTTAAAGCACGAACTAGGTGTATATGGAAGCGATTTTGACAATGGATTGGTGACATGGTCCAATGAGATTGTGTTGCATGTGGTCGAATTGAAGTCATCAAAACCTGAATGGGATTTTGAACCACTCCAAATTTCATTTCATGAAAACATAAGGCTGATAAACAATATCCTATCTGAACGGAACGCAATGCTACTTCCCACTGCAGCCCATCCGTTTATGGTTCCTTCCAAGGAAACAAAACTTTGGCCGCATGACAATAATGAAGTATACACTGTCTACAATGCAATATTCGATTGCAGCGGTCATGGCTGGTCAAACTTGCAGAGCACTCACTTGAATTTACCATTTGGAGATCAGAAGGAGTTCGCCAAACTCCATGCTGCAATACGCATCATTCTACCACTCCTACCTGCGCTCTGTGCAAGTTCTCCAATACTTGATGGGAAACCTACGGGAGTTGCAGATACACGTCTGACTTATTACAAAACTAACCAGTCTAGAATACCTTCTATTACAGGACAGATTATACCCGAAGCAGTTGATTCAGAAGCAGAATACCATGAAGTAATTTTTAAAAAAATAAAAAAAGATATTGAGCCATTTGATCCAGAAAATATTTTAGATCCCATCTGGGTAAATTCCAGAGGCGCCATAACGCGCTTTGATCGCGGATCTATTGAGATTAGAATCATGGACGTCCAAGAATGTCCTTCTGCAGATTTAGCCATAGTTACCTTGGTGATTGAAACTTTGAAAGCGCTGACTGCAGAAAGGTTTATGAGTATGAATGAGCAAATGAAATGGGACGTAGCACCTCTTGCAGCACTTCTTGATAAAACGATTGTTGATGGTTCGCACGCAATTTTCGAAAACACTGATTACCTGAAAATATTTGGAATCAACAAAGGCACCGCCACAGCTAAGGAGATTTGGCAAACTATTATTGCCTACCACACAAAGACGGGCAACGTCATGTTGAATAAATATATGCCTGAGCTAACCGTGATACTTGAAGAAGGAACGCTATCTGATAGAATATTGAAATCTTTAGATGGCAATTATTCAATTGAGGATCTTAAAAAAGTCTATAAACAACTTGCTCTTTGTCTGGCAGAGAATAAAATGTTTCTTGCAATGTAAATCCTTGCCGATTGGGGAAACCGTTCTTCACCTTTTACCTTCTTTGAGGTTCCTTAAAAGCATGCCATTACTTCACCCTCACGTAGACAAGCTTAATACTCCTTTTCTCAGTCTCCCGTTCATCAACTTCGAATTTATCAATACTCTTTATTAGTAAGGCTAGTTTTACAAAGCCAAAATTTCGAGGATCAAAATCAGGCTGCTTTTTCAGAATTAGATTGCCCACTTCTCCAAGGAAAGCCCACCCGCTATCATCCCCAAGATCCCGGATAGTTGCTGAAATTAATTGAATGGTTTCTTTATCAATCCGCTTAAGAGTTTCCTTTACTTGAGAATTAGTCCGCTTCTTTCCTTTATGGGCATCACTCGTTTCCTTTGGTTCATCTTCAGGAATGTTCAATATTTCGATGTAGATAAACTTATCGCACGCTACAATAAATGGGTTTGGTGTTTTCCGTTCTCCAAGTCCAATAACAGTCATTCCGGATTCTCTTAACCTAGTCGCCAGCCTGGTAAAATCGCTGTCGCTTGATACAATACAAAACGCATCTACCTTTTCAGTATATAAGATGTCCATAGCATCAATAATCATGGCCGAGTCGGTCGCATTTTTACCTGTAGTGTAACCGTATTGCTGAATCGGGGTTATCGCATTTTCCAATAACACATTTTTCCAACCCGTCAGATTGGGCTTAGTCCAATCGCCATATATTCTTTTAAATGTTGGAGAGCCGTATTTGGCAATCTCTTCCATCATTGCCTTAATGTTAGTTGACGGTATATTGTCTGCGTCAATCAATACAGCAATTCGAATGTCTTTGGTTGTTTTCATAGGACTTGGAAATAAGTTCTCAAAGGTACTGGTTGATACTATAGATTAGTTGAAAATCACGTTTTGTTATTCTTTCTTGTGTTAAGCCAAACTACATTTTGCTCTGATTTGTGATCTCGTCCAAGGATATCCCGATAGAGCTCTGGTCGTCTTGCATTCATATACCTCTTCCCTCCTGCTAAGTTAATTTTTTCGGGTGTAAGTATTGCGGTTGAGTAACTATCATCAAATGTGCGGCACTCCGCAAGTATATCTCCAAATGGATCGATAATCATAGAGCAACCATTTTTCAGCTGATCATCATCCATACCTATCGGATTAGAGAAAACTACATAGATACCATTATCATACGCGCGTGATGGTAACCACTTCATTAACCAATCTCTGCCTTTCATCCCATCAAACTCCAAACGCAATGAAGTTGGATCACTTTCACGATTTGTCCACAGTTCAGATGCTACAAAACCAGCACCTGGCCGGGTAGAAGGTGTGCACATCGTAACATGAGGCATAAAAATGATATTAGCTCCTAATAGCGTGGTCGCCCTTACATTTTCTATAATATTATTATCATAGCAAATTAAAATTCCACACTTCCATCCATATAGATCGAAGACACAATATGAATCACCTGGTGTAAGATATGGATTTATGAAAGGGTGTAATTTCCTGAACGTAGCGATTACTCCATTCTTATCTACGCATACATAAGTTTTGTATAGTTTATCTTCGTCCTTTTCAAAGAGGCCAGCTAATATAACTATATCCGCTTTTTTTGCTACTTCTATAAGTCTCAAAATGCTTTCACCATCAGGAATGAATTCTGCCAGATCAGTCATTTGTGATCTTGATAGATGCCTCGCAAAGGTGTAACCAGTAATAGAGCATTCGTGAAAGGCAATTACATCTGAACCATCTTGTGCGGCCTTTATGCAAAGGCTTTCAATTACTGAAAGATTATAGCGCTTATCACCGCTTTTGTTTTCAAATTGTGCCGAGGATATTTTTAAGTTGTTCATTTTGAAAACTTTTATGCTTGTTATAAGTACAGCGAGACAAATTCCTTCGTAGGAATCATATGGAGATTACCACTTTCCCTTTGGCTTTTCCCTCCCCAAGGTACCGCATCGCTTCAGCAGTATCACTCAATGTAAAACATTTATCGATGACGGGTTTCACGCTTCCTGCTTCAAAAAACTCTTTCAAAGTTTCCAAATTCTTGTTTGGCTCATGCATCAGTACACCCAATTTTTTAAACTTACTCATGGAGAGCAGCGGACCGAGAAGCATCGTTTGGAAAATAGTTAAAGTGGTTCCACCAATCATAACAAAAATACCTGCTGGTTTTAAAGCACGTTTATATTCAAATATTGAACGGTTCGCCACCACATCAATAATCAAGTCGTACAACTCGCCATTTTTAATAAAATCCACTTGGCTATAATCTATAAGATGGTCTGCTCCGAGCGAACGCATCATTTCCAATTTACTAGTACTATCCACGGCAGTTACTTCAGCCCCGAAATATTTAGCCAACTGTATCGCAAATGTTCCTACTCCACCACCAGCACCATTAATTAAAACCTTTTGGCCAGGTAGAACTTTGCCATAATCCCGAATACCTTGAAGGGCCATGACTGCCGCTTGTGGAATTGCAGCTGCTTGTTCGTAAGTCATTGATGATGACTTTAGCGTTAATGCAGACTCTTGAGCACAGACATATTCAGCAAGTCCGCCCCACCCACAAGC
>JAENVX010000165.1 GCA_016650355.1 Bacteroidia bacterium
AAAAAAAATGAATTTGTGTCGCCTAAGATACACAGGAGTTTGGATAACTTCTTTGCGATTATCCTAAATTAGGATTGGAAAGTTGTACCAGATGATTCTATTGAAAAGGAATTCTTCAGCGTTTTCTAAAAACTGGGATGGTGGATTGATAGGGTTATTATTAAATTACAAAAAAATTACATGGTCAAGATCATCTCTTTCTATATTATTATTGCTAAGAAATGACAAGTTCATTAAATAAATTCGGTCTGATTGGGTTTGGTTTGCTAATGGCTGCCGGAGCCTTATATTTCTTGTTAAGAAACGATCGACCAGAGTTATATATAAATGAGTTCATGGCCAATAATTCGGCATGTTGCCCCAATTCTATTGTGCAGTCTGAAGAACTTGCGGACTGGATTGAGATCTACAATGGTGGAGACGTTGCAGTTGACATTGGTGGGATGTATTTTTCTCAGAAAAAACTGAGGCGAGAGGCGTTTCAGATTCCAAAGAAAAACCCCTCCTTAACTACAATTGAGCCTGGCGGATTTCTCCTACTGTGGGCGGATGGAGATCCGGGGCGCGGAGCACTGCACGTTGCTTTTAAATTAGATCAAGAGGGAGAGCATATAGGATTTTACGATGAAGATGGACGAACCATTGATACCATTACCTTTGGAAGTCAGAAAGAAAATGTATCGTGGGGCCGCACGCGTGATGGCGGCAAATCATGGAAAGAATTTGTTGTGCCCACACCAGGTCAAACAAACCAGTAGCGGCAAGCATGAACGAAAAATTGCACTGGGATAAAATTGGTAGTAATTACAACAACGAAATATTCGATGTCTTTAGAAGTGATAAAAAAAGAAAACTTCGTTTCTACTTTTCTAAGCATGCCGGCAAGAATAAAAACGTAATTGACTTTGGCTGCGGCAACGGCAAATCCTTTTCTTACTTGTCTCCTTTATTTGATAAAATACTTGCGATTGACATTTCGCAGAAACTGTTAAATCAAGCCAGGCAACAGCCATTTCAAAATGTTTCATTCAGGCGTATGGATCTTTCCAGGCGTGGTATTACCCTTCCCCCCTCTGATTTTCTTTTTTGTTGCAACGTGGTGATGCTTCCTGCATTGGAGAAAAACATAGCGATGTTGAAAAACATTTCCAGGGCGCTAAAGAGAGGGGCGACAGCGGTGGTGGTTTTGCCATCCATAGAATCCGCTTTCTTTTCATCCTGGCGACTGATCGATTGGTACAAGCGGGAAGGAGTGAAGCCTGAGGAAATAGATAAAGATGAGCTGCATTATTTTAAAGGCAAGAAAACGGATATCATCCAAGGCATCGTATACATCGATAATGTTCCCACCAAACACTATTCTGCAAGCGAACTTGATGTGTTGTTTACACAAGCAGGGTTAAAAATTACCGCACTTGATAAAGTTGAATATGATTGGGATTCAGAGTTGGAATCACCGCCCAAGTGGATGAAATCTCCGTATCCCTGGGACTGGCTAGTGGAATGTAAGAACGGTTAGTCTATAGATCACCTCTATCTTACAATTGTTTTAAATCCCCTAATATCCAATCTCTCCTTTTTAAAATAAAATCCAAGGATAGTAAAATATCTTCTCTGGCTTGATTGATATCAAAGGGGTGAAGATCCAGGAACAATGTAACGTCTGCCATTGGTTTGTCTTGACTCAATAATTCCAACTCAGCCAACACCTGATGGGCAGAGGAAGCTAAAGCAGTCGAGTCGAGTGTAAGCAGCATTTGCTTTAGAGATTTTTCGTACTGAGCATAAAGTTCTTTGTCTCCGGCAATAGCACGGTCAAGTGATTCTTCTAATGAGAATATTTTCTTATCACTATACTCACGATTTCTTTCTATTCGCCCCTCATGAGGTACAGGCTTTAGGATATCATCGTAATCCCAGGGAATCAGTTCAAACCATTGCTTGCCCGGATCGATGTAAAAAAATACTTCATCTGCATAGTCGCCATTCATCACCAGATAATTGAAACCCAAAAATTGAAAATAATTGTGAAGGTTGATAACCTGATTTAATTGAGTTGCTAGATCATTTTCTTTTGATGATTTGATGCGTGAATAAATGGAAAGAAATTGTTTTTTGTATTTTTTAGCAGCGTCTTTGTCGGAGTTGTGAAAGTATTCGTCACTGATGGTATGATTCGGACCTCCGCAACATGTACGGACTTTTCAATTTTGCCTGAGCTTGTTGAGGTTTTTCAACTAGAAGAAAAATCCCCTGAGGTTGATCGTTGATCCACACCTTACAATAAAAATTGGAAATGGGCAGCAGTCCCAGGGTTTCTAGATTAATGTCCGACCAGCGGTTATGCCACAGATTTTTGTCCATCACTAGGTTAAGAAGATCAAATTTCTTAAGATGAGTTTTCTTTTCGTTGGCATGAACCGTTAGAGATTTATCCAGTTCTACCGATAAGGATTTTCTTTTGAACTTCAGTGAATTGTTTCCTCGTGCATGAATTTCTTTTACATGGGCCGTATCATGACCAATCAGCATTAGTGCCTTGGAGAGTTCCAATTTCTCATCTGTGGTTGACTGTAGATTAATGAGCTGATTTTTTGAAATGAAGATTCTTATTTCTGGAAATTTTTTTTCCGGAGGGCATGTGGAAACAGCTGGATAGGGGAGACTAAGTAGTAGGAATGCAATCGGGACGATCCTAATCGATTTCATGTGCCTTATATTTCGATTATCGAATTTACAGGTTTATTTGGATTATTCTTGCTCCGCTAACTTGAACCAGGTGGCCTTTATCTTGGGTGTGAATTAAATTTGCGTGATAGAGCACAAACAAGAGTAGTCTCCAATATTGTAAGTGGGGTAACATTAAAGTCCAGCCTGTTCGACTGCCATTTCAATATTTGTGGTAGTTGTTTTTTGCGCTATGAATTATTTTTGAGCTGTCTGAGACAGGCAGTTTCCATTTTTCTACTCTGTCCGCTTACATAACAGCGAGCACACTCTTAGACTCGCTTTGGATGCGTGCAGCCGTGAGGCCTTACAATCTGTTCGCTGTTGCCTTTGAGTTTGGGGTATGACTCTGAAACTTGTTTTTGAATTGTTACTTTTTCTTACTCAACATTTCGAACCCTGATACAACATCAAACAGTTCTTCATCAATCGAACTTTGTCGCAGTCGATTGAATTCAAAGCCAAGATTATCCAGTAGCTCTTCAATACTTTTCTCCGCCCGTTGCATGGCATTCAACCGGCTTGCATTTTCACTTGAGAGTGATTCAGCGCACGCCTTGAACAAGGATACAAACAGATATTCTCTAATGAGTGCTTCTAAAGTTGACTTCATGCCTCCGGCCACTTGTGGTAATTTTTTTGTCGGCCATGGAATTATTTCCAATTTATCCTTCCATTTTTTATCCAAGGGTAATAAGCGTTGCATCACGGGTAAATAACCTCTCGCTTGTTTTGGTTGATTATGGAAAATGTAAAACTCGTTTCTGCTTTTATTTTTATCTAAGCAGTTCAACAGGATTTTGGATACTAAAGGTGTAATGGCATGAACCGAATTGGGCACGTGAAATAAAAGTGTTGTCGTTAAACCTACATCCGATAATAGTAATTGAACCCGCTCTCCAACTGCCCAAACTTCTTTTTTGCCTGCAATATTCTTTAGTGAGAGTGATACAAAAGAAGTAAGCGAATCATTGAATTGAGCCACGAGGCCTTGATCAGATCCGAAGACTATTACATAAGTTTTCTTTTCTTTTGTGGTAGGAGGTATCTTAAATTTAGTTTTAGGTTCTATATTCGCCTGCCTGAAATACGCAATGATGCCCAGGGTTAATGTTCGATAATAATCAGCCAATGAAATCACGGCCATTTCA
>JAENVX010000166.1 GCA_016650355.1 Bacteroidia bacterium
GACCTAACCATAACTCCCATCATAAAACGAATCGCCACAAGTTCATTTGTATTAGCTTCCGGTGGATGGTGCCTTCTAGCGCTAGCCTTATTTTATTGGTGGATCGATATTAAGGATCACAAAAAGAATCTGCAATTCTTCACTATTGTGGGGATGAACTCTCTTTTCATCTATGTGTTCTTTGAAATTGTCGGTGGTCGTTGGTTTAACGAATACATTGGAGCAATAACTAATGGATTGATGAGTATGGCAAATATGCCTCTAGGTCTTATGGCTATTATTACTGCCCTTACGCTCTTTGCCTTGGAGTGGAAGATGTGTCAGTTTCTTTTTAAGAAGGGAATTTTCTTTAAAATATAAATCACCATTATAATTTAACAAAGCCGTTTGAAAATTGGTTAACCATAAAACGGTAAGCAATGACTATGAATGTATGAGATATGATTTCGTCTTTAATTCATTCGAAATCATTTTTTCAAAAAATCTACTTTTTTCCTCCAGATTTTTCAGCAAACAGAGTTGATTACCCGCGCGAACAAAATTTTGTTCCTCGTAACGAGCTCCGTAATAAGTATCGTTGACGCAATAATCTGCTAGAAAGCGAATGGCCTGCATATAAATCAAAAATAAACCTGCGTATAAAATAAGTTTCCGCTCTTCGGCCGATAGTTCATCACTCATGTTAGTTAGATAGCCTTGCACAATGGCCCTAAAGAAATCGTCTCTCACAACTATTTTTGTGAAATCCTTTTCTTCCTCGTTGGCTGGAGAAAGATACGTCCTCATCATATCACCAACATCGCTTATGAAATAGCCGGGCATGATGGTGTCCAAATCGATGATGCACATACCTTTTCCATGATCATCGAATAATACGTTACTAATTTTTGTGTCGTTATGCGTCACGCGATCATAAACCTTGGCACTTTTCTTGATTTTTTCGTATGCAGAGAGAATGTATGAATACTTTTTAATTTCAGAAATTAGCTCAGCCGATTGCTTTATCCGGTCAGGGTTTCCAAATTTTATGGCATCTAGAAATTGCTGATAACGCAGTGACAGGTTGTGAAAATCGGGTATCGTCAGATGTAGCCTGCTCGCATCAAATTCTGATACGAGTTTTGCGAACCTTCCAAACTGAAGAGAAGCCTCAAAGGCCTGGTCAGGTGTACTTACAACGTTTATGGTATGAGATCCTTGAACGAATGGGAACATCCTAAAATACCCATGCTCATTGTCAAAAGTTATTTCCTCGTTGCGTACATTCTTAACCGGGGCTACAAACAAATACCCAGGGCTGCGTTCAGTAAGATACTCATTAAGCATGCTAATGTTTTCAGCAACCTCGTAAGGCTTCTTAAAAACATTCTCATTAATACGTTGCAAAATAAATTGCGCTTCACCCGCTGTAATTTTCCATGTTCTATTTATAAGACCTGTGGCTATCGTTTCCGCGATACTATCTTCATATCTAATGCCATATAAGTCTAAAATCGAAGCAATCATGCTTTTACTATTTCATCTGAAATTTTATCCCCGACTGGCGTCAGCCGGGCGGGCTTTGAAATACAAATTCCTAATATTGTTACAAAACTTTTTGTGACCCCGGCAGGAATCGAACCTGCATCTTCAGAATCGGAATCTGAAATTCTATCCATTGAAATACGGAGCCAGTAATTTTTTCAAATATCTCCTACCCGCGGCAGATTTGAAATACTTTTCTCTTTTTATCGCTTCATCTCTTGTCTCAAACTTTTCCTTATAAACTAACTCAAATGGTAGGTACGGCTTTATGGATTTGGTCATTCCCGAATTATGTTGGTTTATTCGTTCATTTAAATCCTCACAATGACCTTTATATAAAAAATCATAATCCCTACTTTTGAGAATATAGGCAAAAAACATACTCTGAAATTCTATCCCCGCCCGAACGTATCCGTTCGGTACGGGCGGGCCTGTCCGACTGCGTCAGCCAGGCGGGCATTGAAATACGGAGCCAGTAATTTTTTCAAAGATAGTGATTCCAAGATACTGACAAGCACAAAAAGCGAAGGCCAACCCGTCTGGTCAGCCCCTCGCTCCCTAAACTAAACCTAATAAACCTTTTTATGATGATTGAGTTCTAAGCTCCATGGTTGCCTCATTTAACCTGTTGAAGAGTCCATTCTGCCAGGAATAATGCACCAGATGAGCTACGTTCTTCACTCCTAATTTCTTCACAATATTTCTTCGGTGGGTATGCACCGTATGTTCGCTGATGAAAAGATGAAATGAAATTTGTCGGGAATTGTACCCCTCGGCAAGCATTTTCACAATTTCAATCTCCCGTGGAGTTACATCAGCTGTAATAAGTTCAGGTTCAGACATGGTTCGTTAGGGCTTGTAGAGTTTATGATAACTCGCACTGAACGTAACCAGCTTTTGAATTAATTTTTCTTGAACGATTCAATGTTTGGGACTAACAAAGCTCATGAGCGTCCGCATGGCCAGGATCAAACTAAGTAAGGTGAGGAAAGCCCCCATTAACATGGGCGCGCCTGGGAAATAAACGGGCGCACCTGTAGTGGTGAAGTAGCCAAATAATTGCGTCATCAACAAAGGTCCAATTATAGAGGTAGCACTTACCAAACTAGTAAGCGCACCTTGTAACTCACCTTGCTCATTGGCCGGTACTTGTGACGACATGATCCCTTGTAAGGCTGGCCCGGCAATGCCACCGAGGCAATATGGAATAAGAAAAGCAAACATCATCCAGCCTTTGGTAGCAAATGCGAACAACACAAAGCCAATGCTATATAGCGCAAGCCCCCAATATATCGATCGCTTTTGTCCAAACTTTGGGATGATGATTCGTATCAAGCCACCTTGAACACCAGCCACGAGCACTCCTACGGCTGCCAATGAAAGACCGATCATAGAAGTGGACCAATTGAATTTTTCAATGGTGTAGTAAGCCCAGTTGCTTTGGATAGCATGAGCTGCGATATAAACCAAAACCAGTGAAGCCACTAACCCAAGGATGACGGGATAGCGTGCTAAATTTAAAAGCGACCCGACTGGGTTTGCTCGTTTCCATTCGAAAGCTCTTCTGTTTTCGGGCTTCAGCGATTCAGGCAGAATGAAAAATCCATATAGACAGTTCAACAGACTTAAACCCGCGGCAACTAAAAATGGAACACGCGGCCCAAACGATCCCAGAAGTCCACCCAATGCAGGTCCGATAATAAAACCTAAACCAAAAGCAGCACCGATCATTCCAAAATTCTGCGCGCGTTTTTCAGGCGTACTTACATCGGCAATATAGGCGCCAGCAGTAGAAAAACTTGCGCCCATAATTCCAGCAATGATTCGACCAACAAATAACCATCCGATCGTTGGCGCTAATGCCAGGAAGATATAGTCTATTCCAAAACCAAAAAGCGAGCCCAACAAAATAGGCCTGCGTCCGTAACGGTCGCTCAGACCTCCTAAAATTGGAGCAAATACAAACTGAACAATGGCAAACGCAAACAGCAACCAACCTCCAACTCGTGACGCCTCGCCCGTAGTGCCGCCTGTCAGTTCCTTAATAAGGTCAGGCAATACTGGAATGATCACCCCAAAGCCAATCGTATCGATTAGCAACGTAACAAAAATAAAACCTATTGCTGCCTTTCGTTTTTCTAACATAAATATTTCGAAGTAATGTAAGCGTTAGATCTAGCTATCCCAAAACAATTTTATTGCCTAATGCCTGAAGTAGTATTAATCTTTCAACAAATTGCTTTTGATTTCTTACCCTAACCAAGCCCGTCAAGAAACAATCGCCACCAAATTCTTGTGCAGAAATTTCAAGCTCGAACTCTTTCACCAATCTCATCACTTCAGGTGTTGCCTCATACGGATACCTCAACGTTACATTTGCCATCACTTCCTTCTCAATTATATTCGCGTGAAGCAATGCCTCCTCCGCGGCCGTCTTATAAGCCTGAATAAGACCACCCACTCCTAACTTTGTTCCACCGAAATAGCGAACTACCACAATTAAAACATTGGTAAGGTTTTTAGATTTGATCTGTCCAAGAATTGGATCTCCGGCCGAATGATTGGGCTCACCATCGTCAAAAGCACGGAATTTTGCTTTGTCAGCTCCCAGGATATAGGCAAAGCTATGATGACGGGCATCAAAATATTTCTTCTTCAGTTCAGCGATTTTCGCTTTAATCTCCAGTTCCGATTCAACGGGTATTGCAAAGGCCAAGAATTTGCTCCCTTTTTCCTTGTATGTTCCCTCGGAGGCCGTTTTTATTGTTAGAAAAGAAAATGAAGACATCTGCAACGAAGAAGGTGTTTTTTACGTCCTAAAGGAAATAAATTCAAAAGCCAGTAAAAAATA
Organism: Bacteroidia bacterium; assembly: GCA_016650355.1. Classification (GTDB taxonomy): domain Bacteria; phylum Bacteroidota; class Bacteroidia; order Cytophagales; family Cyclobacteriaceae; genus ELB16-189. The sequence goes on from JAENVX010000166.1 coordinate 4,376, forward strand.
AACCCGAATCCAGGCAACCTGGTCTTCTCCAGGCTGTCTCTGATTAAGTAAAAACTAAATCAATCAGCAAACAATATGAAAACCAAAATTTCAACCGCATTGCTCATTATAGTGTTGAGCATCACCACCATGATGGCACAAACAAGAGAAACCCGTGATGTTTCTACTTTCACTAAAATTTCGTTTCGAGTCTCTGGCAAACTTTATTTAAGGCAAGGAAGTCCTCAAAAAGTTGAGATCGAAGGAAAGAAAGACGCTCTTGAGAAAATTGAAACGGAGGTGAATGGCGACCGCTTGATTATCGGAAGAGAAGGAAACGGATGGATGAATTGGAGCTGGAGTGATGATGACGAGGTGAATATTTACATCACGGTAAAAGACATTGAAGGCTTGAGTGTCAGTGGCTCTGGGGATTTAATTGGGCAAGGGAAAATAACATCCTCTGACCTTGATCTTAATGTTAGCGGATCAGGCTCTCTTCAACTAGATGCTACGGTAAGTGGCGATGTAGAAGCCGATGTGTCTGGATCAGGAGAAATTGTTCTAAAAGCGTCTTGTCAAAATTATGATAGCAATGTGAGTGGCTCTGGCAAAGTTAATTTAGAAGTTGCTGTTTCCGACAAGGCAAGCTTCGGTGTTTCAGGTTCTGGAAAAATTCAGGCCAGCGGTTCAGCCAACTATGTAAAAACTTCCATTAGCGGGTCTGGTAGAGTCTTGGCTTCCAACCTGGAGACAAACAAATGCGAAGTGAGAATATCTGGCTCCGGTGATGTAGAGATAAATGTTAAAAGCGAGCTAGATGCAAATATTTCAGGGAGTGGCAGTGTGTCTTATAAAGGTAATCCCAATCACGTGAACAGCCATGCGTCAGGTAGTGGGAGTGTGAGAAAAATGTAGAAAATAATTGTTAAGGAATAAGAATATTAAATGTGTATAAAAGCATAGGGGGAGGTAAATCTTCGCTTTTGCATTTATAAAGAAGTGGGGCACTTATACCCTCGCTCAACTTTGAAACAACCTCAATCTCGAACTGTACTTGTTACACAACTCTTGATGCAAGTTGTGAACACTTTTTCTTCCTTCCTCACCTTCAGCAAGAATGCATACTGTTCCACCACTTCCTCCTCCTGTAATTTTTGCGCCATAAACAGACGAACCAAGTCCTCTGGCTAAACGTACAATGTCATCTGTTCGATCAGACCCAAGGCCACAGCAAGTATAACTTTCATGCGCTTCATACATGAGCTCGCCCATTTTAACAAGTAGTCCTTCATGCGACATCTTACCAGACTGATTAATATCGATCAACAGCTGTCTAAAATGATGCACACGCTCATTCTCATAAATGGGGTGAGCCGCACACGTTTTTATATCATACTGCTTTGTACTATCAATAGTCGTTGCCGTGTCTATCGAATTTCCATAAGTCAAAAGAAACTCCTCTCCTAACATCCGATCAGGAAGAAGCATACTAAGATTTGTTTTAAATTCTTTTAGAGCAACGTTACACAGATATCCTTTGCCTGGAAGGTCAGAAAAATCTTTGTGTTCAATTGCTTTTCTGATGTCATTGCGGCTTGCACCCAATGCTTGTGCAATAATTGTATAGCCCATGAATGTAGCGCAACGAACATCGGCATACGAAGCTCCGCCAACAGAATGGCGTATACCACTGTCAATACCTAAAAAGAAAATATGATCGGGGATAGGAATAGCCTTCTCAACACGATCAGGTTGACATACAATGGATAGAAATTTTCTTGGTTCCCCAAAGTAGGAAGTAAGTTGATCCATTAATCCGCACGGAGCTCCAACGATGAAATTTTCTGTCCGCTGTGCAAGAAGCGGAAGTTCTGTTCCAGTAAATGTTATATTAAAAGCATTTGCCACGGCTTTCATCGTTGCGACTTCTAAAGATGCAGATGAAGACACACCTTTGCCCAATGGCACATTTGATTCGATGAAAAAATCCCCTCCCTTGAAATCAATTTGTCGTTCTTTCTGAAGTACCAGTGCACAACCTATCACATACCCTATCCATTCATTACCAGCATTTCTCTTAAGTTCCTCATGGGCGAATGCATAATCTACCTTCTCATCTTTGAGAAATTTTCTATAGTCTATGGTTGCAAGCAGTCGCTCACCTGATTCGGTTATACTTTCAAATGTGCAAACAAAATCTTGTCTCAATTTCAACCTTACCGAAGTCTTCTCGCTGATAGGCATTTGCATGACCAACGATCCTGAGTAGTCGGCAATGCCACCCATCACATCGAGGCGGCCTTGAGCAGAAGCTTCATGAAAAGAATTCGATCCCACCAGAAGAAATTTTATTGTTCGTGATTGTAGTCGGTCAAATTGATTGCCTGCAATTCCGCTGCCTTTTCCTCAGGTATGGTATCTGCCATAAAGTTTCCAGCACCAATCTCCGGACCAGCCAAATATTTAATCAAACCAGGTTGCCGAAAGGGTGGTTGTAGCCATAAATGCATCCTAAAGTCTTCATAATTATTTCCATCAACTGGCGCTTGCATGATGGACATTACGTAAGGGAAGTTATTATTAAAGTTCATATCCAGCTTTCGTACAACTTGATGAAATACAGAAACCAGATCTTCCAGCTCTTCGTGATTCAAACTAATCAATGTTGCGTGCCGCTTTTTAGGAAAAATCATAACCTCGTAGGCATAGCGTGCAAAAAACGGAATAAAGGCAATGGCACTTTTATTCTCAGCAATAACACGCACACCATCATCTATTTCATTACTAATGATCTCATCAAAAATATTTTTACCCGTGTTATCATAATGATGTTTTGTAATGTCAATCTGCTGTTCAACAAATTTCAGGAAAAAGTCAACAGCATAAATCTGGCAATGTGGGTGAGGATTACTAACACCAACTGCCTCTCCTTTATTCTCAAAGATTAAAACGGATTTGATCGCTGGGTCTTTTTCAAATGCAATCATCTCCTTTTGAAACGTAGCAAAAACCTGAACAACAGCTTCTAGCTTCATCTGCGAAAGTGTAACATGGTGCCGCGGATCGTAACATACTACTTTAGCTATTCCAGTTGCTTTTTCTTTTTTGTAAAACCCATCGGACGTCACTTCAGGTGCTTCCATTCCTACTACAGGATGATCATTCTCAAAAGTAAAAACATCCCGATAAGAAGGATTCACATGTCCACTGATCCGCTTGTTGCCGGGGCACAGGTAGCACGTTGGGTCATAAGATTCTACTGGCGTGACTTTGATGAACTCCGCACCTTGCCAGGGTCGACTATTGCGATGAGCGGAATAAACTATCCACTCGCTGCGCAACGGATGCCAGCGCTTCTCCCACTTTCCGGTAAAGGCTTGCTTTTTCATGTCGCTAAAATACTAGGAATGCAGAAGGTAGCTACAGATTTATTAAACTAAAATGATAACGCTAGCATCCCGAGTGTTATTTTTTTGAATGCTGTAGGATGCCCTCAACAATAAGGTATTGAGCTGATATGTAGGTAGCCATAATGAAAAACCCAGCGCCCTCGATTGGATTCAGGAATTTATTTATCGCTAACAATGAATCAGATCCCATAAATAAAAGCGCGCCTGCAATCACCATCCAAAAACTTTGACTGGATGTGCGGCCATAACGAAATAAGGCCGTGAGCACCATCACACATAATACTATTGAGTACACCATCACTGGAATTTTCAATGGCCCAAGCGAATTGTACAGTATAGCGATAAGTCCAGTACCAGCCAGAACAATTGGTAATGCAAAACGAATTTTTTGTGGTCCTAATAATTCCTTCTCAACATTTGAATCACGATGTTGGCGATAAACCTGAATAAAAAGAATGTGAGAAATTAAGAATGCTATCAATCCGGTGATAAAAAATATCTCTGAACGGACAGTAAGCAGTAACAGCACATCTCCAGCCCATGAAAAGAAAAGTGCACGAATGAAAACAAATGAGCGCACCTCAACGGATGCCAGATAATAGCCAATCAGCGAAAGCAATATAAGTGGTTTACAAACAAGGTTAAGCTGATGGTTTGAAGTAAAAACTGCAATCAATTCGCCAGCGCTGACAATCAAAAACACAAGGAAAAAAATAGTCTCTCGTTTCATCTTTGCCTGTTGAAGGAATGATAAATCAAGTACGCAAAAGCAATGGCGCTGAGCAAGCCACTAATCAAAAATGTTATGAAGAAATTGTCCGTTTGGTTGCCATAAATCCAGCCTGAAGAAATGGCACCCAGGCCGATTCCCAATTCCATGAATATATACAAGGAGGCTATGCCTCTTCCTTTGAAGCGGTCGTGACTTAGATCAGTTGCCCACGCTAACAATGTTGGTGAAGAGGCACCCTGAGCAAAGCCGTAAAGTGAAACGCCAACGATAAGCATTTGAGGTGTGGATGCCAGGCCAATGACAAGCATGGAGATAGCCATGAAAAATGTGCTAATGCGGAGCACCTCCACTCTACCATATCGATCGGAAGCCTTACCGGCAAGCAATCTCACCAGAAGCGATGCAACCGTTAAGAAAGTAAAAAGAAGGCCTTTATTTTTTATCCCTACAAACTGGCCAAAGTCAGGGATGACTGTAAATATTGTTCCATAGGAAAATGCGATAAGTACCATAATCATGCATGGAATCAAAACAAGCGGTTCAAAAATATCTTCTTTGCTAACTTTTAATAAACTATAAGAAAACCGCTCCTTCTTGGCCAATGTTTCTCTCATTCTGACAAGGATGATGATAGCTACTAATCCGAAAAAAGATGAGCAATAAAACATTGCATCTAATCCAAACTGGTTGGCAATTGTACCTCCGATTGCTGGGCCAGCTGCCATTCCCACTGAACCTGCCGTCCCTAAAAGCCCCATGGCCTCACCCCGTTTATGAAAGGGGATGATATCGGCAAGGTATGCCGTAGTACCCGTTGGAGTGAATCCGGTTGAAAATCCATGGACAAAACGCAAAAGAAAAAAACCCGAAAGTGTTGCAATGATGGGATAGAAAAGACTACACACAAAACAGACTGCCGCCCCAAATATCATCACTGGTACACGCCCAATTGTATCAGCAAGTTTCCCACTGAAAGGACGAGATAGCATTGCCGTTAAGGTGAACAATGAAATAATCAATCCTTTGTACTCTGCGCCACCCAAAGCAGTAAGGTAGTCTGGCAACTCCGGAATGATCATGTTGAAGCTCGCAAAAAATAACAGAGAACTTAGACAGAGAAGCCAGAAGGAAGTGCTATAAATTTTGGGAGGGAGTTGATGCAAGGGAAGTTGGTAATCCGTAAATAGTAAGCGGAGATCAATGATCGTCAGTTTTACCGCAAAAAGATGAAGATTTATTTATGTATTCCATAACTTTTAACTTGAGACACCGATTACCAATTACTGATCACCGATTACTATTTAGCTGCCTGTTCTTGATCTTCCAATAGATAAGCTTTTATAAAGTCATCAAGATCTCCATCCAATACATTTTGCGCATCTGTACGTTCAACTCCCGTCCGTGCGTCCTTTACAAGCTTATACGGATGCAACACATAGTTTCTGATTTGTGAACCAAAATCAATCTTCATTTTACCAGCTTCAACTTTATCGCGGGCAGCGTTGCGTTTTTCCATTTCCAGCTGATAAAGTTTGGACTTCATCATCTGCATCGCCTTTTCACGGTTGGCATGTTGCGAGCGTTCTACCTGACACACGATAACAATGCCAGTAGGTTTATGGGTCAATTGAACTTTGGTTTCAACTTTGTTTACATTCTGACCACCAGCACCGCCAGAACGGGATGTGTGCAATTCAATGTCTGCAGGGTTGATTTCAATTTTAATTGTGTCATCAACTACAGGATAAACAAAAATGGAAGCAAACGAAGTATGCCTGCGTCCGCCCGAATCGAATGGTGAAATCCTTACCAGGCGATGAACTCCAATCTCAGATTTCAGCTTCCCATAAGCAAAGTCACCACCTATTTCCAGCGTGGCAGATTTTATTCCGGCAACTTCTCCTGCCTGGTAATCTACCTGCTTCACAGTGTAACCATTCTTTTCTCCCCACATAATGTACATGCGGTAAAGCATCTCAGCCCAATCCTGACTCTCAGTTCCACCCGCACCAGGATTGATCTCTATCATGGCGCTGAGTTGATCTTCTTCCTTGCTCAGCATCTTTTTGAATTCGAGCTCTTCTATTGATTTGAGTGACTTCTTGTATTCGCGTCCCAGTTCCTCTTCACTTACGTCTCCTTCCAAATGAAATTCATTCAAAACGTCCAGATCCTCCAACTGCTTATTGACTTTATCATACGCATCGGTCCACACTTTTTTAGTGCGAACACTCTTGAGAATGACTTCCGCTTGTTTGGGGTTGTTCCAAAAATCGGCCTGGTGGGAAATACGTTCCTCGTCTTCTATCTCTACTATTTTACGATCGTAGTCAAAGATACCGCCTGAGGGCGGCAACACGGGCTTTCAAGTCCTTTAATTGTTCGGAGGTCATCTATAAATATTTTCACAAAGGTAACTGAATGACTGTTTGATTCAAACAGTAAGAGATAAGTTTATACACGAATGCCTACAAAATTGAACTCAATATTTCATTGAGATAACTTTCCGTCTATGGCTAATCTTATAAATATCATTATTAACAAATTGCATGAAAATTCCTGTCGCAATAAATGCTCCTGATACTGCTGCTATACCCGGATTTAAATCCTGCGAGTTGATCACATTGATTAAAACCAGAGCCGAGCCAGCCATGATTAACATTATGCCAGATTGGCGAACTTTAAAATTGGCGTTTGGTCGACCCCGGAGATCGATTGCTGCAATGTTATATAAATAAGTAGTGTCCTCGTTAATCCTAAAAGACTCTTGTTGAATGCCCGTGATATAACCTTTTGTAAAATGTTCCTGGCCTTTGCGTCTAAATCGAATAAGCTCTCCTTCACTAATTCTCGTAATAACTTTATTCTTTTTAACAAGAACCAATTGCTTTTGAGAATAACCTGATAACGAAAACATTAGCACGAAAGCGATACAGAAAAGCAAATACTTCATGCCTCAATAGAGTATGTTCAAAGATAAAAATAATGAAGCAATCGGGTGGGTGTATTAAAACAATAAAAAAATACAAGCTCCTTTACATCCTGGGTTGCCAGGGCGTTTCCTCAACACCAAGTTCTTGAGCCATCATCCTGGATAAAACAAACAGGTAGTCCGAAAGGCGATTTAGGTATTTAATGATCAAAGGGTCTACTTTTTGGTGCTGATCAAGTGCAATTACCAATCGTTCCGATCTTCGGCAAACGGTACGGGCAACATGCCCAAATGAAACTGACATGTGGCCGCCCGGTAAAACAAAAGATTTCATGGGCGGTAATAGGGAATCCATTTTATCAATTTGATTTTCTAGGATAGTAATATCTTCTTCCAGAAGCCCCGGGGTTTTTACTTTTGTATTACCAGGTTCGGTAGCTAATATTGAGCCGATTGTAAAAAGCCGATCCTGAATTTCTACCAAAACTTCCTTCCGTTTTTGATTCACTTCCTGATCGCGAAGTAGACCTATGTGCGAATTCAATTCATCAATTGTTCCATACGTATCAATTCGAAGGTCCGCTTTCGAAACACGTAAACCCCCAAACAGCGCAGTCGTTCCCTCGTCACCAGTTTTAGTGTAAATTTTCATATTCCAAACTTAGAAATCTTTTAAGGAATTAGCGACCTTACTCCTCAAACAATTCCAATTGAGAAGGCAACAATTGAAACGATCTGCGGTGAAGAGGTGTAATACCTAACGAACGGATACCATCTCTATGTTCTTCTGTTGGGTAGCCAACATTTGTATTCCATCCGTATCCTGGAAATTGAATTGCTAATTTTGACATCAATTCATCCCGATAAGTCTTTGCTAAGATGGAAGCAGCAGCAATCGAAAGATATTTGCCATCCCCTTTGATAACACACTCGTGCAATAATCCTGGATAAGGCTTAAAACGATTTCCATCAATCAGTAAGAACTCTGGTCGAACTTGTAATTTATTCAAGGCGAGATGCATGGCTTTAAATGAGGCATTCAAAATATTGATTTGATCAATCTCGCTGTTATTTACTTCTGCCACAGCCCACGCTATCGCATCACGCTTAATATCCAATTCTAAAATTTCCCTATCTTCTCTTACCAATTGTTTTGAATCATTTAGCAATTCATGCTTATAGTCTTTTGGTAATATCACAGCAGCAGCAACTACTGGTCCGGC
>JAENVX010000167.1 GCA_016650355.1 Bacteroidia bacterium
ACGATAACTGCCCCATCAATATTGACAGCGAGCAACTGCCGATCCGTTCTGGCGCCAGCAGTTTTGCGTGCCAGTTCATTTCTACGGGGCAGCACATCAATGATATAGCCAAGCGTGTCATAATCTTTAAGCGTTACCCAGTCGCCCAGCTTGGGCAGTTCTTCGGTGGAGGCAACGTGCAACAGTTTTCCTGAAAGCTCAGCTTCTTTTTCACCGTGGGCAGTGATCACATAATATTTATAACCCTGGATGGATGTAATACGGCCAATAAGTAAATCGTCTTTGAGTTGTTGGGGTTGAAAGAAAGTACTCCAGCCATATTGATCTAGTGATGTCATTTGAAATATACGTTTTAGTGAACGCTTACTATTTTTTGAATAGCAAAACAGTCATCGTGAATAGAAAATACGATTAATGAGAAACGAAGTACAGATCAGAAGCTAAAACGAAACGTCTGTACTTACGCGGCCGCAATTCCGGCCAGTGGGCTATATGTAGAAAGGATGTTTTTCATACTGGGTAAAGGTAGGAAAATTTATGAGGAGAAAATTGACGATTTCAACCAATTGAAAGTCAAGTGTTTCAGTAAAGAAAATATTTTATTTTTTTTCATTTGACTCTTCACTTCGTGGATGAATGGTAACTATGTGAGTATTAATTCATTTAGTTAGATCAACTCTTTTTTGGAGCAAGAAATTACTGAATAATTTATTTCGTAAGCCTTTGATAAGATTGGGGCACTTATATCTTTGCCGACACCATCACAAAAAAGGTCACCTCCCTTGAAAAGCGGTAACCTTCTTTGGATGCAGATCTACAAACTGAGTTTGTATTTAAGTGTAGATCGGAGAGCCAAAATTTTTCCATTTGTAAGGAAAATTTTGGCTTCTTTTTTTGTTGTACGATGACAAGTCCAACAGTTCGAAAGGTGCAAAATTCTTGAAGACGAACAAAAGATTCTTGTGAGAAAATAGATTCAAAATCACACAAAAAAAGCCCCGGGAATCGAGGCTTTCACTTCAAATGTACCCGGGACGGGAGTTGAACCCGTACAACCTTTAAGGGTCACAGGATTTTAAGTCCTGCGTGTCTACCAATTCCACCACCCGGGCAGGGCATTTGGTGATTTTTTAATCCGATGTTGTTTAGCCGTTGCTAAACTAAAAAAGTGTGAGTCCTCCCACACTTTTTCTGCGATTAACCATCCTCGAAGTACGATTAACCATTACTGAGCGGGAAACGAGACTCGAACTCGCGACCCCGACCTTGGCAAGGTCGTGCTCTACCAACTGAGCTACTCCCGCTTACTATGTATCAAAAACTCCAAATACTTCCTGCTCTTCTTTTTCTTGACCTCTAACTCTCTTCGGTTAGCCTCAAGCTTTGTCTCAAACTCTTCAAAATATACGCATTTCCAAGGCCTGAAATTTTTGGTCGATTTTACCCTACCACCATTATGGTAGTCGAGTCTAATCGCTAAATCTTCCGTGTGTCCTATATAATACCGGTCTTTTGACTCCGAATAAAGTATATATGTTACAAACATCTGATTTTCAAAGAACTTGCGACCCTCCCGGTCTTGCACCGGGATGCTCTACCAACTGAGCTACTCCCGCTTATTCCGATAAATAATGCACTCTACTAACTGAGCCCTGCCTACCGGCAGGCAGGTACTCCCGCTTATTCCCATAGCCTTCCGCTAAGGGACTGCAAATTTACTATCGATATGCAAATATGCAATAACAGGCCCCTAAATTCACCGATTTACTTATCGCATCGAAATAGTTGGACTTTTCAGCGATTGCAAATATTCCACCAGGTCAACCAACTCCTGTTCAGTCATTAAGGTCTGCAGGTTGGATGACATCATGGACGCTACTTGTTTTTCCCGAGATACAATGTTGGCTGGATCGAGGGTCTGCTGGGTGGTGGTATATAAAATATCAACTTTGTCTTCTGTCTCAGATACAATCATTCCAAATGCCTGGCTGCCATCTTTCATCTTAAAAATATAACCTTCATACCCAAAGCTGATTCCCTGGTCAGGAAAGAGTATGGAGGTGTAAAGTGCTCGCTTGGAAAGTTTGGATCCAATCTCACTGAGGTCGGGGCCAAATTTTACACCAGCTCCGTTAATCTGATGGCAGTTGCTACACGTGTTGGTAAAAATTGTCTTGCCATTTTCTACAATTCCTTTTTTATCCATCAAGTCCGAGACACTTGCTAATGAACCACCATCTTTGCTTGCGGGCAACGCAAAATACTTAGCACCCTCTGCCCGTATGTTGGGTCGCCATGCCGATTGAAATACGCCCCCAGCAGTACTATTAAGTTCTGCTGGAATTTTATTTTCGCTTGCCAGTAACAACAGATAATCTTCCGAATTAGTAGAACTACCAAATCCCTGTAGGGCAAGCTTACGATTGTCACTGTTTTGAGAGGCGTCCATGAAAACACTTTCCATCAGCGCCATTGCTTTTTTATCATACATATAGGGACGAATGGCAGTAATCAAGGCCTGAACATTTTCCTTATTCTTTTCTGCAATTATTTTTTCAATCATATCTGTTTTGTTCCAGTCCAGCAAGGTCTTCATTGCTTCCTTCCCCATGGTGCTATCGGGGTAGTGCAGACTTAACGAAAGTAAATCAGAAGCCCTGTTTTCAAGTTTGAAACGCGAGACGAGTTCAACAAATTCAAGCCGGTCTTTGTATTGATCAAGTGTTTTGTTTAGTGCCGCAAGCACTGAGGGAGTCAAGGTTAGGTTGGTGGCATCCATGTGCTTGAGTGCGTACAATACTTTTTCTCCTTGCGTCTGTATTACCAATTTTGAAAGTACTGCTTGCTTGGAAGCATCTTTTTGAAAATCAAAAGCGCGGTAGTAGCGCAGCATTTCTTTTTCATCCGATGATTTAATAATCTCGGCCATCAACGGCATGGCTTCTCTGCTGCGACTCCTCCAGATGATGTCA
>JAENVX010000168.1 GCA_016650355.1 Bacteroidia bacterium
ATCCTGAACCCCCGCATTTGTGGCACGGTGACAGCGACATGACGAAGTACGCGCCTCTTTGCAGTGACGTGTTGAGGGTCAGCAATTTGCGTGAGTTGGCGGAGGCTGTGGATGATTTGATGACCGGGTGAATGCAGGTGACAGTCACCCGCTCACCTGCACTGCACCAAACGCAGTGCGGTGCAAGTGTCGCGAAAGTGACTGCCACCTTTTGACACTTTGCAGTGACCTGTTGAAGGTCAGCAATTTGAGGCAGTGGGCATAGGCTATGGATGAGGTTTTGGTCATAGAGTATTAACACAATCTTTTTAATACCTTAGAAATTTAACACTTTGGTTGTAAAATCAAAGTAACAACATAAGACTTGAACTGCCAGTTCTTATCAAAAACCTAACGCCTGTCTGCCGCGCCATTAAAGATAAGGAGAAAATAAAATGGATCCTGTATCTATAATTCCTATCATTGCTAGCACATGGAGTTTAATTGCACCATATGTCAAAAAGGTGGGAGGTAAAGTCGCGGAAAAAGCCACTGAATCATTGCCCGACATCACTGGGAAAATCTGGGACTTGATAAAAAATAAACTAGAGTCTCAGCAAGAGACCCAAAGCCTGCCCGATGACTTAGTAAAAAATCCTGAAGAGCAAATGGTACAAGGTGCATTCCAATATCAATTGAAGAAATTACTGGAAAACGATGAAGCCTTTGCAAAGCAACTTGAAAGTCTTATAAAAGAAGCAAAGCGAGATACAACTACGGCCGCAACCTTGCATGGTAGCGGCGCCATTGCACAAGGCCAAGGCGCGAGGGCAATTGGAGAAGGCGGTATTTCAATCGAAGGAGATGTCTCTGGTGGAAATATTACAATTGGGAATAAGAATAGGATAACGAATAATTTGGCCAGAAAAAGTGTCAAAAAGAATACAAAACGATGAGTTCTAAAAAGCAATTGAGAAGTGCTAAAAAGCACACGCAAACCTTGGCTGGCGCGAAAGATACGTTTGGCACACATGATTCGAGAGAGCAAATCAAGAATGATGACGCGGGGAAAAAAAATCCACAAGTTGTAAAACTTGATGGCTCGGGTGCTATCGCCCAAGGAGAAGGCGCAAAAGCTGTAGGGCAAGATGGCATACTCATTGACATTAAAGGAAATGTTGGCAATATTGTTATAGATAAAAGGTCTGATTTCGGTAGAAAGAATGAAGCGGAGAAAAAAAGAATTTCCCAAGCCTTTCAAGATTATAAAACTTTTATCAAAGACCAAGTCGACTCGACAACGAAAAGCAGCCCCGTCGAAAGCCCATACAAGGCATTGTCGGAATATGAATTCAGAGACGCACCCATCTTCTTCGGCCGCGATCAAATGGTTCAGAAGATCATCGGCCGCATCTATCAAAGTTCCTTAACTGTCCTTTACTCGGGTAGCGGCGCAGGAAAATCGAGTCTCTTGCAGGCGGGGGTGGAGCCTCAACTTGCAAAACTGAAGCACATACCGCTTCATATTCGGCCAATCGACATTCCGATCTCCACAAAAATAAAGCAAACATTACTCTCCCAACTCTTACAATCGCCAATCCTTGTCCAGATGTCAATGCGTGACTTCCTGAAATTGTTCACGGCAAAAATAGGAAAAGGGCAATGGCTGGTAATCATCGTGGATCAATTCGAGGAATTTTTCACACTACAAAAAGACGAAGACCGCAGGAAATTCATGAGTGAGCTTGCCGAATGCCTTTCCGATAAAACACTGGCGATTCGATGGCTTTTTTCACTAAGGGGTGAATGGCTTTATCAACTGGATGAATTCCAAGACATTATTCCAAATTTATATAAAAACGGGGTTCTGCTAAATGGCTTAAGTGAAGACGAGGCAACAAAAGTTATTATCAACCCTGCACGCCAATATGGTGTTTCCTATGAGGAGCAGGTGATCAGGGAAATAAAACAAGGCTTGCTGGCTGACTCTAGCACTGCCTCCAATGAGATTAGTCCGCCCGATCTACAAATAATTTGCACTGCCTTATTTGAAAAAAACGCTGAGAACAAATTGATTACCTACGAGGATTTCAATAGTTTAGGCGGTACCAACGGAATTCTTCAACAGCATCTGGAGAGGGAGCTAAAGAAGTTTTCCGGTAGTCAAAGAATTGTAGCTCAACAGGTTCTGGTTTCGCTGGTGTCGTCGGAGATAAAAGGTGGCAGAAATATTTATTCAGCCGAAGAAATCAAGGAGGAACTTTCCAATAAAGGAACAAACACTTTACTACTGGACGATATCCTCAAACAATTAATTAACCGTCATCTACTTCGAATTGTTGAAAAAAATATAAACGGAATAGAAGTTCAGGCTTACGAACTATCCCATGAGCGCCTCATAAAAATGGTCGAACTCGACTCGGAATCCCAGAAACAAAAAATAGCAAGGGAAATATTGGAATTCAAATTCAAATACGAACTATTACTTACGCCATCCGAGTTAAACATTATTGAGCCGTACAAAAACATCGTAGTACGCACACAAAAAGAACAAAAGTTGCTGCAAGACAGCAAAAGAAACAGGCTATTTGCACGGTTGGTCACAACGATAGCGTATCTTCTTACTTTTGGGACAGGCCTCAGCGTGATTCTCGCAATAGCTGTCGCAATAATCAATATTGTTCCACAAATAACAAATCAAGGCTATGTATCCTTGTTGTTCACGAGTCTAATTGCGTTTTCAGTTTTCGGAGCAAATCGCGGATGGGCAAAAGAACTATTGGTTTCATTTAGCGCCATTCTTGCACTGGCATTAAATCTCCTTTTAAGACAATACGTGCCCCTACTTTCCAGCTTCGATGATACAAGCACTACATTATTTTGGGCTCGCTTAATGATTTTGTTATCTTTGACCTACTTGG
>JAENVX010000169.1 GCA_016650355.1 Bacteroidia bacterium
CGAAGGCTATTATCATCGCAAACATGAACAAGATTTCAAAGCCAACGATTTTATTAAATATGTAGTCTCCATGCCATCAGAGCCGGAAACCATCGCATTTTTTAAAAGCAAGTTCACCGAAAAGTGGTGGATGGAAGTCGCTTACAACAAGCCTGGTGCAAAGTATCCTCGCAACTGTGTTGTACCATGCAGTTATAATGACTATCAAACTGCCACTAAAGGTGAGGTACCAGGCAGATACATTAGCACGTTGGCAAAATTAATTTAATAATTAAGTTCTGATTCAAGTCAAGTGAACTCAGCCTATCTAAATTCAAGAAGTATGCTTTCTAAATTCATTTTCGCTCTGATTTTTATTTTCACTTTCATAAGATGCACCACATTCCTTACTGATCCTCAAAAAATAATTGATAAATCTATTGAGGCTGCTGGCGGTGATAAGTATTTAAATTCAATAATCGAATTCGATTTTCGTAATAGACATTATATAACAAAAAGAAATGGAGGTAAATTTTCATACGAGCGGATTTTCAAAGATCCGCTTGGGACTATCCATGACATCGTTTCAAACAAAGGCCACGTGCGAGAGATAAATGGCATGATGGAGGTTCTACCCGACTCCATGAGTGTTAAATACACATCCTCAACCAACTCAGTTATCTATTTTGCGCTCTTGCCCTATGGACTGAATGATGCTTCCGTAAGGAAAAAATACCTGGGCGACACCATGATTGAAAATCAGATATTTTATAAAGTGGAAATCACTTTTGGTGAGGAAGGTGGTGGAGAAGATTATGAAGATGTATTTCACTATTGGATCAACCGTGACGATTTCACCATTGGATACATGGCGTATTCTTTCATCGAAGATGACGAAGCGAGTTTGAGGTTTAGAAAAGCCATCAATCCGCGAAAAGTAGATGGTATCCAATTTTACGACTACATTAATTACAAGCCTAAATCCAACATGTTAAAAATTGAAGAGCTTGAATTGCTCTTCTCGAAAGGTGAATTAGAGGAATTAAGTAAAATCGAATTGCTAAATATTGTGGTGAAGTAATCAGACTTCCTTCTTTCCAAATGATGTAAGAACACTCCGCCCCAACACTAAAACGATGATAGCGGTTAAGATACCAATGATCGTAAAATGATCTCCCCTCCATCCCGCAGCTGTAGAGATGGATTTATCAACACTTGTCAACCCGATTAGAAGTACAGCAGAAAAAATCAATAGCAATACTAGGTTATAGAAATATTGGGGCCGATGTTCTTTGGGCATGATAATTTTATCATTAACGATAATGATTAGAAATGCCGTGACTAAGGGAAGAATCAGACCATTCAATGCCTGCACTCCCAATATGATCGGAATAGGTTTTACTCCGCTCACACCAAATAAAAAACCAGTGGTCAACACAACACCCCATACCCATCTTATCGAATTTCCATTTTTAGCTCCCATCACTGTGGACGCTACAATTGAAGCGGCATAAGGTGAAGTGATAGCTGAAGAAAAACCCGCAGCGAATAGCCCTATGCCTAATGCCCAGGCACCAACCACGCCTACATTATTTTCAAACTCATCAGCCAAAATTGAAAATGAAGAAAAATCATGCACCAATGTGCCCGCCAATAAAATCCATACTGTAATAAAACCACCTATTATCACCGAGACTGTCAGTCCAAGGCGCATTAAAGGAATCGTTTGGCCTTTGCTTATAGCCGAACCAAGAAAAAGGCTATAGGGCACAATAGTCGTTCCTACTAACCCCAACGTAATCATTTCCGACCCCGCTGGAATTTTTGGGGTTATTGCCGACATCAAAACTTCAAAGGGGGAAAAATCTATGTTCAGCGCTAACACAAAAAATGCAACCGCCATCATGGCCACTAAAAGAGTCATTATAGTTGAAATCCATTTCTGTTTACCCGTCCATAAGACAACTGCAGCTACGATTGAGATTAAAATAGTATAAACCCATCCGTCACCGTCAAACAAGAGGCTCAAACCAGATACTCCACCTAAAATATTACCAGCCTCATAGGCTGCACAACCTATCACGATTGAAATGCCGATAAACATGTTAATCCAAAATCCATTTTTGTTGCCAAACTTTTTAACCACGGTCTCTCCTAAACTTAGTCCGCTGGCAATAACAATTCGTGCAGAAGTTTCTTGTAGAACAATGCAAGATGCTGTTGCAAAGACTACAGCCCAAAGGAGATCCAGTTGATAGTGAAAGCCTGCAGTAACAGCAGTTGTAACAGTACCTGGCCCAATAAAGGCAGCTGAGATAACTGACCACAAGATAACACTGGAGATTTTTTCTCTCTTCATTAGAACTAAAGAAAAGAAATATAGAATAAATTAACTTCATCGTGTACAACCTTGTACAGTAGACTGTTCAATTTTGGTCAACTATTGTATTTCCCCTTATGTAATCTGCTTATGATCAAGCCCTTTCTAATTCGGTCGGCTTTTTGTAAGTACTGAACGAAATCTCACATTATGAAGACCTTCGTAACCCTTATTCTCTGGTGTATTTTATTGGTCATTTGTTGGCCGCTTGCA
>JAENVX010000170.1 GCA_016650355.1 Bacteroidia bacterium
AAAGGAAGCGGGAATAAGCACGACAGGCGAAATACAAAGAAACTTTACCGAATCCGTAATGGTTGCCGTTTCTTCTTTCTCAAATGACTCAGGCACCAATTGAAGGTTGCCGATCATCAACTCCTTTTGATTAAATAACGTTGCCAAAAAATAATCAAGGAAATCCTGATCTGAAGCAGAGAAAACTAACGTGACTTTTGAGGAATAGAAATGGAGGCCCTTTCTGCTAATTTTTATTTGGCCTTTCAATCCTGAGAAATTGTATTGGGTATAGGAAGCAAACTCCTTATTAGCCCCTTGTATTACCAAACCTTTGATGGTTTGTGCCAACAAAAATTGATGGTGAAAGGGCACATAACCCCCTCTATTGACTAGAGAAAAAATGATCCGAATCCTCACGCCCCAAAAAATTAAACGGGTAACAGTAAAAGTCTAAAACTTCGATAAAAAAATATGTTATATCGAAGCTAAAGTACTAAAAATCAGGCAAGTTGCCCCAGTTGATGCAAGGAATATTGTAAATAAGAAGGAATTGTAGCAGAAAGCCTGCTCCTATTGAAAAAACTACCTAAAATTTCAGATAAATGCACAATTACCTTCTTAAACATTGAACCGGAAATGCATGATATCTCCATCTTCAACAATGTATTCTTTTCCCTCGACAGCTAGTTTTCCTGCCTCACGACAACCACCTTCCGTTTTGTACTTTTGGTAATCCGCGAGTTTAATCACTTCAGCCCTTATAAAACCTTTTTCGAAATCAGTGTGGATTACTCCAGCTGCCTGCGGTGCCTTCCAACCTCTGTGTATTGTCCACGCACGCACCTCTTTTTCACCAGCCGTAAAGTAAGTTATCAAATCCAGCAAATGATACGCAGCATGTATCAATCTGCTTAATCCAGATTCCTCTAAACCATATTCCTTCAGAAAGACTGCACGATCTTCTTCACTTTCAAGCTCAGCGATTTGTGCTTCTATTGCCGCACTCACCATCACTACTTCCGCGTTCTCATCTTTTACTAACTCTCGCAACGCATCTACATATTTATTTCCTTTAAGAACCGAGGCCTCATCTACATTGGCAACATATATTACCGGTTTATCGGTTAGAAGTTTTAAATCTTCAATTGCCAATTTATCCACTGCATCGATCTTTATAGTGCGTGCATTTTTTCCGCTAAGCAAAGCCTCCTTATACATGACAAGCGTTGAGAGTTCCTTCTTGGCTTTTGCATCTCCACTTTTTGCAGTTCGCTCAACTTTATTGATTTTTTTCTCAACAGATTCAAGGTCTTTTAATTGAAGTTCAATGTCGATCACTTCTTTATCCGAAACCGGATTGATTTTTCCATCTACATGGATAATGTTATCGTTTTCAAAGCATCGAACAACGTGAGCAATAGCGTCCACTTCTCGAATGTTCGCCAAGAATTGATTACCAAGCCCTTCACCTTTACTCGCTCCTTTTACTAAGCCGGCAATATCAACGAACTCAAACGTTGTGGGCAATACTCGTTGGGGATTCACTAATTTTTCAAGTTCTTTTAACCGCTTGTCTGGCACTGTTATAACACCCACATTAGGCTCAATTGTGCAAAAAGGAAAGTTGGCGGCCTCAGCCTTATTATTTGAAATAGCGTTGAACAAAGTTGATTTTCCAACATTGGGCAAGCCCACGATACCGCATTTAAGACTCATTACAGTTGTTTCGTTAAAATAAGTCGCAAATATAACTACTCAGTAAAAATGATGTGTGCTTAACTGATTGAATTCTAAGATTTTTAAGAAAGACGGTATCTATTAAAAGAAAAAGCCTCCCAATTTTCATTAGAAGGCTCTTTCCGGTTTAGGTAGGTTAAAATTTTAATCCCACTTAAGATCACTGCTCACAGCAGCAACCTTAGCAGTTTCATCGACTTGTTCAGCATGTTGTCCTTCACGTACGTGATCGAATTGCGTAAAATCTACACCAGGCATTAACTCTGTTTTTACATGATTTACAGTGTTGTTGAGTGCCTCAACAAACTTGTTAAAATCTTCCTTATATAAAAATATTTTATGCTTCTCATAGGTAAATCCCTCATCATCCTTATTGTATCTCTTTTTGCTTTCGGTGATTGTTAAGTAATAGTCATTGGAACGGGTAGACTTAACATCAAAAAAATAAGTACGCTTTCCCGCTTTTACCTTCTCTGAGAAAATCTCATCGCGGCCAATATTCTTGTTCTCTTCCACAGTTACAGTGTTTTAGGTTAGGGTATAGATATTTGGTGCGACCGAATATAGTAGTTTCAAAAATTATTGCAAACTACACCTGCCTTTTTCCCACTATTTCAAGCTATTTTTGATTGATTTGGCTTAAAAAGCATTGATAAAGACAATTTAAACCAGTTTTTTTAGCACATGGACCCAAATTTTGATGATATAAAAAAGTCAGGAACCCTGGACTTACTTGCCAAACAATTAGTAGAGGGGTTTATAACCGGTCTTCATAAATCACCCTACCATGGCTTCTCAGTTGAGTTTGCCGAGCACAGATTATACAATGAGGGACAAAGTACACGGCACATCGACTGGAAAGTTTTTGCGAGAACAGATCGGTTATACACGAAACAATATGAAGAGGAAACTAATCTAAGATGCCTTATTGCTATCGATATCTCTTCCTCCATGTATTATCCTGCTGACACAATTGCAAAATTAAAATTCAGTATTTATTCAGCCTCTGCGCTCGCATACCTATTGCATAAGCAGCGAGATGCAATAGGTCTTTGCCTGTTTTCTGATAAAATTGAAGAGTATACTCAAATCAAATCCACGGCATCACACCTCGATAAGATTTTTACTTTACTAGAGAAGTCTGTTGAACGAGGAAGTCGTGAACAAAAGCCCACGCAGGTTGCCAATGTTCTTCATGAAGTAGCTGAAAAGACGCACAAGCGTTCTTTGGTGATTATCTTTAGTGACATGTTTGAAGGTGAAAATGTGGATGAGATTTTCAAGGCCCTCCAGCACCTAAAGCATAATAAGCACGAGGTGTTGCTATTTCATGTCAGCGACCATGAAACGGAATTGGCATTTAATTTTGATGAAAAGCCGTATGAGTTTATCGACCTTGAAAATGGCGAGCGATTAAAACTTAATCCATCAGAAATACGAGAACGCTATACGGTTCAGTTGAAAGATTTTCATA
Source organism: Bacteroidia bacterium (assembly GCA_016650355.1). GTDB lineage: Bacteria > Bacteroidota > Bacteroidia > Cytophagales > Cyclobacteriaceae > ELB16-189. The sequence continues at coordinate 3,194 of JAENVX010000170.1, forward strand.
AAGAGCTCCAACTAAAATGCAATCAATTGAAGATAGACTTTATATCAGCAAACACCCGGACAGATTATTACACCGTACTACAGTCTTATTTGATCAAACGTTCTAAGATGAGGTAAGACTTGGGCTTGGGCATTAGGGCTTAGCTCCTTTCGAGAGCGCTGCTAATCCTACTAAGCCTGTAACTCTTCGTTGTGAAGCCACGCTTTTTTTGCTGATAGTACTTCTTTCGTTTCTACATGATCTGGATCTGGAACACAGCAATCTACGGGACATACTGCAGCGCATTGTGGTTCTTCATGGAAGCCTGTACATTCTGTGCATTTTCCAGAAACGATAAAGTAAAATTCATCCGATACGGGTTGTTGAGCTGATTTAGCATCCACTTTTGAGCCGTCCTCTGTAGCTACCTCGGTTAGTGTTGTACCACCCGCCCAGTTCCATTCACGGCCACCTTCATATATTGCTGTATTGGGGCATTCTGGCTCACATGCTCCACAATTAATACATTCATCTGTTATCTTAATAGCCATTCTATCCTGTTTTTTACCGGTTTCAAGAGTAAATTCGTGCAAAAATAAGCCACAAATTACTGTCATCAAAACAGACAGAACTACCCAAAAGTTTAAACTCTATGAATTTAATCCAACGAATAGACACTTTTAATCAACTAGGTGAGGAAATTAGTCAAGTATCCAACGAGGAACTTCAACAAATTCTCGAAAAAATAAAAAATCAAAATCCTTGGTTCACTGAAAACAACACAAGACTTGCGCTAACTGGAATAACCAAATACCTCACTAAAATCAATTTAACAAAATGGACTTCGTCTTATGATTTGAATCCCCGCGTGGTAAAAAACATTGGCGTTTCCATGGCAGGAAATATTCCATTAGCAGGCTTCCACGATTTTTTATGCATTCTTATTGCTGGGCACAATCTGGTTGCAAAACTTAGCTCACAAGATTCCATTTTAATGAATTGGCTCTCTGATCGCTTAATTTCTATCGAACCTGAATTTTCAAATCGTATTTCTTTTCAAGAAAGATTAAACAAAGTAGATGCGATGATTGCCACTGGCAGCGATAACACAGCGCGCTATTTTGAATACTACTTTAGAAAAGTCCCACATATTATTAGAAAGAATAGATCTTCATGTGCAATACTGATGGGTGAAGAATCAAATGATGAATTGACAATTTTGGGACAAGATGTATTTTCTTATTTTGGATTAGGTTGCCGTAATGTATCCAAACTTTTTGTCCCAGAAGGATACACTTTTATAGGGATGCTCGATAGCTGGGTATCGTATCAGAATATCATCCATCACCATAAATATTGTAACAATTACGATTACCAAAAATCAATTTTACTGGTAAATGGGACTCCATTTTTGGATACTGGATATGTGCTGGTTACCGAAAATGAGGCGTTAGTGTCGCCAATATCAACTGTATATTATGAAACCTATGCTGATCAGAATGACTTATCTGAAAAATTAAATAAGCATCAGGAAAAATTACAGTGTTTTGTTTCCGCCAATGCCTGGTATAATAATAGCGTTCCCTTTGGGGAAGCTCAATTACCAGAAGTATGGGATTATGCAGATAATATTGATACGCTTAAGTTTCTTGAATTTAGAAATTAAGTTCTGCTGCTTTTCCAGGATGTTACTTACCCCGTAAAATTTCCACCCACCCTGTACGGGATTCTGAAGGAAGATTGAGTCTGTAAAAATAGACGCCATCAGAAATGTCCCCACCATCCCAATTATTTTGATAATTGCTTGAGGAATAAACTTCCTTTCCCCAACGGTTGGTAATGATCAGGTTTGCATCTGTTGGAAGATTACGAACAAAAAAGACATCGTTTACTCCATCACCGTTAGGTGTGAAGATATTGGGGACCGCGAGATTTGTGTCTACCCCCAGGTTAATGGCATACTCCTTTACGCAACCGAGTCCATCGCGTAGTGACAACTTGTAATCTCCAGCAAACAAGTTCCGAATGTTCAATTCTACTTTTAATTTTTGTGTATTGAAACTAGCGGCAGTCCAATCGATCACAAAATCCTGGCCTGGGAACAGAGGATTGATTAATTCAAGCATGACCTCATACGGCTCTTGCTTACTTTCTTTGATGCCAACTAACATTGAGCCTGTTGGTAAATCAGGTACTGAAATTACACGTTTGACATATAAGGTATCCAGAACCTCCGAAGGACCTATGATTACAACATCCTGATAAGCTGTTGCAATCGGTGTTGTACATGCCGGCACAAGGCTAGATTGATTCTGTGTCAACCTTACTTGGTAATTGCCAATACCAAGGTTCGGAATTTTATATTCTCCCAATGATTGCGCAAATGTAATAGCACCCAAAGTAGTAACTCCAGCTTTTACCAGTTCATATCCATAATCAAGATTGGGTGCGCCTTTAATGGATGACAAACTGATCTCCGCCATAGTGCCCAAACAAAGTACATTGCTAGCAATTGACGAGAAATTTACCGGAAAGGTCCCATTGATTGATATTGGTGAAAGTTTTGTAACACACTGTAATCCTAATGATTTAATCCAGACGAAGTAATTACCATTGCTCAAATTCGAAATAGTAATAGGTGCTCCCCCAGAATCAAAATAGTTGGTAGGCTCCGCAATTGGGTCAAGGGTGTATCCAACCTGGAAAGTTCCTATGTCAGTAATTTGAAATGTAATAATACCGTTATCACCTGCTCCTGTGCAATCCGGAGCCGTGACAACCGGTATAGTGAAATTCACAAAACCCGGGAACTTAACATCAACAGGCGCGAAATCTTTTTGGCAACCTACATTGTCAATGATCGAGAATGTGTAAGCCCCTGCACTCAGCCCTTTGATAATATTATCAGCAGGAAGAATCACATCTGTACCATTTAACTTGTAAGTAAAATTGGCAATGCCACTTCCTCCAGCAATTCCTGAGAGTACTATAGTTCCATCATTATTATTACAGGTTGCATTTGTTGTTGTCATGCTTGCTGAAATTGCCGGATTTATCTCTTGAAGCACAATTAACACAACCGCGTTGCAAAGATCAGAGGAGTTTCTTCGAACACTTATCAGGCGTTCGAATAATGGGGCAATACCAGCAGGCACACCCGTTATAACGCTACCAGCAATAAATGGCGTCCAAGTAATGCCATCTAGTGACCACTCCAACGTATTACCCGTTTCTCCTGCTATGTCCAACGTCAATGAACCCGTTGCTTCACCAAAGCATAATGGTCTTACAATGTTGGTTGCAACAGGGCTTCCAACGGTACCAGTTTGCCCAATTGTTACCAGACCAGTTTTAATGCAAGATGGATCTCCATACTCAATTGTAAAGTCATAGGTTCCTAGTGGAAGGTTTAAGAAAGTTGAGTCATTAAGATTTGTTCTTGACACCGCCAGGTTGGTGGAAGAAATACCCTTGATATCAATTTTTACTCCTGTGTTATTGATAATTGGAATAAATGGCTTGATGCTAAATACTATTTTACCATCTGAACTTGTGCAGGTTGCTGGACTTGGTTTGGGAACAATGACCACGGTTGCACAGGTACCTGTTCCAGTCCCACTTGTACAAATTGGATCTGTACTAAGTAATACATTTACACTTTGAGAAGTGGTTGACGTACAACCTCCACTGATTACAGAGTATTGAATCGTATGCGTACCTGAGCCTGCTGTTGAAGGATTAAAAGTATTTCCAGTAATTCCGTTACCACTAAATGTTCCACCTGGCGTTGCTGGGGTTAATGTTATTGTTAAACTGTTGGGGCAATAGGTTGGATTTAGACCGGAAAAACTAGCGTCAACTGTTGAAGAAATTACAGTGGCTTGCTGAGTAGTTGTGTACGTACATCCGCTTGAAGTGACTGAGTATTGTATCGTGTGTGTTCCCACTCCTGCGGTTGATGGTGAAAATGTGGATCCACTTACGCCTGGACCAGTAAATGTTCCTCCAATGGTTATTGGTACGAGGTTGACTACCCCACTTGATGTGCAATAGGGACCTGCTAATCCTGAAAATACTGCGCTTACAAAAGCAGGTTCTGTGATGGTAACTGGTGTAGCCACAGAAATGCAGTTGTTACCATCTTTTACTACCACCTGGTATATGCCAGCTGCAAGTGCGGAGAATGAACTCCCTAGCTGAAATGTTACACCATTATCTTTCGAATACTGATATGTATTATTCCCTCCCGAAGCTGTAATTGTTATCGACCCATCGTTGCTGCCATTGCAAGACACACTCACATCAACTGAGGTAAAGGTGACCGCAACTGGCTGACTAATTGTTATCGAAGAAGAAAATTGACAACCAGAATTATCTAAAGCTACCATTTGATATGTGCTGGCTATCAAGCCTGCAAAAACATTTGATGCCTGAAATGTAGCACCATTATCTTTTGAGAATTGATTTCCTCCACTTCCTCCACTGGCAGTTAACGTTATTGATCCATCACTTCCTCCATTACAAACTGCATCTTGTTTAACGCTAGTGAAAGTTAACCCACCAAGGGCCGTAAGTGAAATTGCACTCATCGCAGAAACACAACTATTAATGTCTTTCACAATAACCTGATAACTACCCGCACTCAATGAAGAAAATACATTACTTGCCTGATAGGATATTCCATTATCCTTTGAGTATTGATAGGTTCCACTTCCTCCGCTTGCTGTTATCGTTACGCTGCCATCATTGCCGGGTACGCAAGTTGTAGGATCAACCTGAACGCTGGTAAATGTTACCACAGAAGGTTGGCTTATTGTTACTGCGCTCGCGGAAGACAAACAATTATTGGCATCTTTAAC
>JAENVX010000171.1 GCA_016650355.1 Bacteroidia bacterium
AATGGAACAGTCACAGCACTTCTATAATACTATGAACCCGTTTGTTGAAGGTAAATTGATCACCTTTCTTCAAATTTAATAGCGTTTTTCCTATCGGTGAGGTGGGTGCTAGAACTATATAGTCAAGTCCCTCAATAATAATATTTCCAATGCTAATGGCCAAATAAAAACGGCTAGCCTCCGTAATCACTAAAGTCCCGCTGGTTATTTTGGAACTGTTTGACACAGGATTTATCTGATACAAGATAGTTCGCAGCTTAAGCGCTTCATCCAGTTGTCTGGCTGCTTTGTCACGTTCTATCTGAGCCATCGCCCTTCCTGTTTCATATTTATCTCCAGCACTATTTTTTTCCTCCATGTTGGCTGAGTCTTGCGCATACTTCATCGCCTCTTTGGACGTTTCCATACGCTGTTCGACATATAGAAAACATCTTGCAAGTAGTTTTGCTTTTATAGTTTGATCAATGTTCAATGGCTTGTACTGTTAGATTCTAGGGATCCTGATGGTCAAAACTTTTAGAATCTCACTCACTAAATTCCTAACACGGCTTTTAGTTTAGAGTATCCTGTTTTACTTACAGGAATCTGTTGTCCATCTCTTAAAATTGCTATGTGGGCATCTTTTTGATAGGGTTCGATTTTTGTGATTTGGTTGATGTGCAAAATGTAAGATCGATGCACCCGAACAAATTGAGCTGTATCCAACGATTGTTCATAAAAAGTCATGGTCTTATTCTTTAAGTAAGATCCCTCCGGGGTATGGATCTTAACAAAATCATCATCAGCTTCGATATACCGAATTTCATGAACGGGGATAATCTTCACTTTACTCCCAGTCTTCACTACTATACGGCTTTGCTGTGAATTTGCTGACGACATAACACCAAGCACGCGCTCTACCGGCTCCGGGCTTGTGCCAACTAATTTACTTTTCCATTTAATAATTGTATTACGAAAACGTTCTTCCGATACAGGCTTCAACAAATAATCTACAGCATTTGCCTCAAATGCTTTGATGGCAAATGAATCGTAAGCGGTAATAAATATAACTGCGGGCTTATGGTCAATCAATTCCAACATTTCAAAGCCGGTAATTTTGGGCATTTGAATATCCAGGAATATTAGCTCTGGCTGATGATGCTGAATGGCTTTCACACCCTCAAAGCCGTCACTACATTCCTCTACCACTTCAATTTCAGGAAAGGATTTGAGATAGGTCTTGATGATCCCACGACTCAATGGCTCATCATCTATGATTATGGCTTTTGTCATACTTTTTCGGGCAGTGTAAGTTGCACGGTAAAACGATTATTCACAATAGTGGTTTTCAATAAATCATTTCGTGCGTATAATAAATACAAGCGTCTTCGCAATCCATTTAAGCCAAACCCACTTCCTTCGGCCGGCTGCATATCTGAATCAAATGGATTGGATATTTCAATTTGCAATAAATTATCGATTCGTTCGGTCTTGAGGCTTATCAACACACTATCTGTTGTTCCATATAATCCGAATTTAATTGCATTCTCAACCAATGGTTGGATTAACAAGGGTGGAATTAGCCAAAGTTTTATTTGGTCATCACATTCTGCCTGCACCTCTAGTCGATGGCCAAACCTCACCTTCTCAATGGCCAGATATAGCTGGAGGTAAACAAATTCCTGGTCTAATGTAATCCATTGCTCATCCGCGCGTTTGAGTGTCGCTCGTAAAAAATCTGAAAGCTGTTGCACCATGTCGCGCGCTTTTGCAGGATCTACCATGATCAGGGCGTTCATTGAATTCAAACTATTGAACAGAAAATGAGGTTGCAGTTGAAGTTGCAACTTTTGTAGTTCCGCTTCCCGCACCATATGTGTTGTGGCCGACTCTCGTTTAGCCATAAGTTGTTGCTCTGATATTCGAGAATAAAATATCATGGCAACACCCGACCCTGCAATAACCAAGAAATAAATCCCAATTCTTACCGGAGCAGATTGGTTTATGAAAATTAAATATTCAGAATCTTCAGAAGCCAAAGAAATAAGGCTTTCCTGAACGATATAGTGACAACAATAGGTTAGTATAAATCCCAATAAAACAACGGCCTGGACTCTGCTACTTTGTGGAATATATTGGGCAATGAATGTTCCAATAAAGGAAGCTCCAACCATAAAGAATGTAGCATCAAAACTTTCTATTAGTGAGACTTCAACTGAATATCCAAACCACCTATTTACCAACCAAAAATGAAAACTTGCCCACAACAATGATGCACTTAAAACAGCCATTCGAAACTTCCAACCGTATGCTGGTTTTACTATCTCCATAATGTAGAGTCAAATAGGAATTCTAACTTTACCACCAGGTGGGTCAATAAACAAGGTTGCTTTATTGTGTGAAATCATAAACCCGTTGCGCCTTAGCATTGATCAAACTCAAATTCAATGGCTCATCCTCCGGCTCTTCCCTTGTAGAGTATATCTGGGTACCGTCTTCAATGTCACAAAGCTCACAAATGTCTACCACATCAATAAATTTCCAGTTCACTTCATGATTGTTATGATGCATGAAAGAAAACGCACCAATCTGCCCTAGAATCTTTGCTTTCTCCCGGGCCCAATCGAGCTCATCAGCGCGGATCAACCGCAACTGCTCATCAAACTGGGGGGTGTGAGTACCTTTATCGCTCACAACCTGATACACCAGTTTAACAAGATACCATTTCAGATCAGCTTTCATGATAGCTAGAAACTTTTGATTTCTACACCGCCAAATATGCAAGTTCCCGTCAGCACCAATTTCTTTGTTATCGCAGAATTGGTAGGCGTCATCCTTTTATCTTCCACTCCCCCCAGGATAGCCGTGATGTTTGATTTTACCTCCCAGTTGGCTGGCACTAATATTTTTACTCCTCCGAATAAAGTCACCGTATCAATCACAACGTTTCCTTCAACGTCTGCCTGAGAAAGATCAAGTTCTGTTCCTCCGAAAATATTTACAATATCACCTCCTTTAAATGCTTTAGTGAATATTCTTCTTTTGGTAGAACCAAAAACCGAAACAAGATCAATGTAATCGTCATTACCGTCTTCGCTACTGATCAACGGGCTGCCTTTTTTATGATACTCATCGCCCGACCACATGGAGCGCCAGTCACCTGATGATTTAAAGAGGACCGAGCGGAATAAAATCAGCAAGCCGACCGAAATAACAATTATAGGTAAAGTATAATGCCTAAGATTCAGGTGCAATCCTGGAATATCATCTAGCAAAAGGAAAGAACCCACAAGAATCATCACTAACCAACCTATTCCTTTGAACTGTCTGTTAATACCAATGATCACACCCAAAGCGATGAGAAATGTTTTAAAGGAAAAAAACCAGCGCGGAAATAAAATCACATCCATGCGGTCTAATAAAATAAAACTGCCCACCGATATAATAATAATTCCTGCCCAGAAACTATTACTTAATTTTTTCTTGTCGCTCATAACTATTTGTTTTTGTCAAATATAACGTGCGCAAATGCCCATATGCCATTGAAATGATGTGACTGGCCATGTAAAGTCGGTGAACACAGGGATTTTTACCGGTGAAAAAGGTGAACTTATCGCTGCGATTTACCAATCAGATGAATCCAAACCTGCTTTAAGTGAGCAAGTTCATCCCCTGACGGTAATGCGTAGTCCTGAGCCGTCAAGTTGTGATACAATGGTAATGTCACTGCTTTGGAATTTGGCTCAAAGTTGGCAACCAGGGCATTATAATTTGAATAGGTTGAACCATCAGCAGAAGACGTATCTATCGCAGTGAGCATCGACATGCCTTTCCAAATAGCGTATTGCTTAGCTATATCTAAAGTCTCATCACGCTTGTGCATCAAACCATAAAATCGGTCTGCAGGAGTAGCAAATTCAACTCTGCACCAATTTGCTGGCTGATTCTCCACCTCAGAGTAATCGTTTGGTGAAGAAAACAGAACAACTCGATCAACGGCAAATTTTTGCCCAAGGTAAGCGGCATGGCCTCCACCCTGGGAATGCCCCGATACTACGAACTTGGAGTAGGTCAACTCAGAGCCTTCATAAAATTGGTTCCATCCATTATTAGGATTCAAATTATTCAGGCGCTGGAGCAGTTTCAAAATTCTGTTGCTGATTGAATTCGCTGCATTCACAGCAATTAGGTCACTTTGTGTGCCTCCAAAAATCATTTCCTCATGGTAATTCTCAAAGCAATTTGGATCGCTACGGTTCTTGCAAGCCTGGCCATCAATTGTGTTTGGGTAAATTAGATTGATAACGTGATAGCCTAACTTTGTCGCTGTCTTGTTAATGGCTGAATAATTTTGTGGTGTTGAACCAGTGCCTCCTAAAAAAATAAATAATTTTCCCTGCAAAGCGGTTCGCGTATCCACAAATGCATAATGAAAAGTGGTAGCCGTTTGAATTGCTTCATCTGTGCTTTGTGGCAACACCAGGTATGAATAGTAAGTTGCTGCTTTATAAGGTTCCTTACGCTGATCACAACTTGTTACTATGACAAGTGTAGTTGATAAGAATATTGAAACCCAAATTTTTTTCAACTCAACTTGAAATTTTATCAATTATTTGTTTGTCAAGTGGATTGACTTTAGCAGAATAGAAGCCCGCAACCTTGCCCGTTTTGTCGATAATATACTTACAAAAATTCCAGTTGGGTGACACACCAGACTTTGCTTCAAGCCAAGCGAATAAAGGGGACTTATTTTTACCTTTTACGGATATTTTTTTAAACATGAGAAACTTTACACCAAAGTTACTTTTACAGAATTCAGCAATTTCTTCATTAGATCCCGGCTCCTGCCACAAAAAATTATTTGCAGGAAATCCCAACACGATCACTTTATCACCAAAATCTTCGTGCAGTTTTTCCAAATCTTTTAGCTGAGGGGTGTATGTACATCTGGAGGCTGTATTTACTATTAATAGATTTTTTCCCTTGAATTGTGAAAAGTCGATTTCGATCCCATCCAGAGATTTCAATTTAAAGTCATAAATGGAGCCCTGAACATCTGAACGCTCACCCTTTGATAATCTACCGACAAGAAAAGAGGCCAGACCCATAAGCGAAATCGCGAAAATTATTTTGACTACCATGTAATGATTCAGGAAACCAAGTTTAAACTTAAAACCTAAAGCTCATCGGTAATTTGCTTATCCAATGGTTTTACTTTCGAAGCAAAGAACTTTACTGTTCCATCAGGCTTAACCAGGTATTTACAAAAATTCCATGTTGGTTCATTCCCAGTTTTATCTTTCAACCAGGCATACAACGCATGTTGATCAGTACCTTTCACTGATATTTTTTCAAACATCTGAAATGTGACACCATAATTCTTTTGACAGAATTCACCAATTTCAAGATTTGTCCCTGGCTCCTGACCTCCAAAATTATTTGCAGGAAAACCAAGAATGGTAACTTTATCGCCATAGGCTTCCTGTAATTTTTGCAAATCAGCATATTGAGGTGTGTTTCCACACTTCGAAGCAACATTAACAATCAGTAATGTTTTGCCCTGATATTTTGAAAAATCAATAGATTGGCCATCTAATGCGTTCATCCTAAAATCATAAAGTGAACTAGCTGTGCTCATAAAGATGATAATGCTGGTAAGTAAAAGTTTCATATCATTTGTTTTTTCCCCTTATAACACGAAGGTAGTTAAGAATGTTTGGCATTATAGAACTTAATGAAAGCTTATTTAAGCTGGTCTACTAATTCCAATCTCCTCACAATGGATGAAGGCTCAAGGATAGTTCCCGGAGATAGCACCGCGTTTGCTCCTATCTTAGAACCATCGCCTACCAATGCTCCAAATTTCTGCTGTTTAGTATCCACTCTTTGCCCATTCATTAAAACAGAAATATTCTTGCTTTCTCTTTCATTAAAATGATTGGCTGTAATTGAACCTGCTTCAAAATTTATGTTCGATCCGACTATCGAATCTCCAATAAAATTGAAATGAGCAAGA
>JAENVX010000172.1 GCA_016650355.1 Bacteroidia bacterium
ATTCATCATTTTCGCGTTTTCAGATTTTGGGGGAACCGTTGCACTGGGATTGCTAACATCCACCACATTGATCATCTCAATGTTTACCAACCTTATTTTGTTACCTGCTTTGATCATGACGTTTGACAAACCTAAAAAAGGAAAAAAAGGAGACCGATTGCTGATTGATGATTTTGATCCTGGATTTTATGGTGAAAACGAGGACGAAGAAATAGATTTGAGCAAAATCAAAATTCATGATCGGATGGGATCTGCGGAGTAAGAAAAATTAACAGATTTTATAAGTAATCGAATGTTGGAGAAGTATAAAGAACACAAGGAGCTTAATTACGCGAAGCTCGCTGATGAGGTGCTGGAGTTTTGGAAGAGCGAAAAGATTTTTGAGCAGTCTGTTTCATTGCGCGAGGGCAAACCATCATTTACATTTTATGAAGGCCCCCCTTCCGCTAACGGCACACCAGGCATTCATCACGTGATGGCACGCACGGTGAAAGATATTTTTTGCCGATATAAAACACTACAAGGATTTCAGGTAAAGCGTAAGGGAGGCTGGGACACGCATGGCCTTCCGGTAGAATTGCAGGTGGAGAAACAGCTTGGTATAACCAAGGATGACATAGGAAAGAAAATCAGCATTGAAGAGTACAACAAAAAATGTCGTGAGACAGTAATGATGTACAAAGATCAATGGGATGATCTTACCGTGAAGATGGGCTATTGGGTTGACCTGGAGAAGCCCTACATCACTTACGAAAAGGAATACATTGAATCGTTGTGGTGGATACTTCGCCAACTGTATGACAAAAAACTTTTATACAAAGGCTACAGCATACAGCCATACTCACCGGCAGCGGGTACGGGATTAAGTTCACACGAATTGAACTTGCCAGGCTGCTACAAAGATGTGAAAGATACATCTGTCGTGGCGCAGTTTAAAGTGAAGAGAGATTCAAAATCGGAACTTTTATTCAAGGGCATAGACGCAGACGTTTTTATTTTAGCGTGGACAACAACGCCCTGGACACTTCCTTCCAATACGGCATTGGCAGTGGGCGATAAAATAAAATATCTTCAAGTTAATACGTTTAATCCCTACACGTATAAATCGATTAGTGTGGTGTTGGCAAAAGATCTTGTCACCAAATATTTTTCCGAGAAGAACAAGGAGGTAAAGCTTACAGATTATAAGGCTGGTGATAAAATTATTCCATATGAAGTTGCACAGGAATTCTCCGGAGGGCAATTGGTTGGCATCCGTTATGAACAACTAATGCCTTTTCTACAACCATTGACGGATGTAGACAAAGCCTTTCAGGTAATAGCAGGGGATTTTGTTACCACTGAAGATGGAACAGGTGTTGTTCATATTTCACCAACGTTTGGGGCGGATGACTTTCGTGCTGCTAAGCAAAATGGCATTCCTGCACTTACTTTAAATGACGCGCTTGGAAATGAAGTGCCTACAGTAGACAGAAAAGGAAAATTTGTAAATCAGATTGGCGTAAAACTGGTTGAAGGTGTTAAAGCCTTTGGAATTAAAACACATAAGCCTTTAGGTGCGGATGACTTCTATGTAAAGAACTATACAGATGAAGATGAATCGCATGCGGATTATAAAAACACCGATGTTGTAATCTCTATCATTTTAAAAGAAGAAAATAAAGCTTTTAAGGTTGAGAAGTACGAGCACACGTACCCACATTGCTGGCGTACTGATAAACCGGTGTTGTACTATCCATTGGACAGCTGGTTCATAAAAACCACTGCGTTGAAAGACCGCATGGTGGAATTGAATAGGACCATCAACTGGAAACCTGAATCTACGGGTTCAGGTCGCTTTGGCAATTGGTTGGAGAATCTCGTGGATTGGAATTTATCACGTTCCCGCTATTGGGGCACACCGCTTCCTATTTGGCGCACAAAAGATGGCAAGGAAGAAATATGTATTGGTTCGCTGGACGAATTGAATAAGGAAGTAGATAAATCGGTGAAGGCTGGTTTAATGAAAGCTTCGCTGAAAGCAGATTTTGATTTACACCGGCCGTATGTAGATGATCTGATATTAGTTGGCGCTTCGGGCCAACCGATGTATCGCGAACTTGATCTTATCGATGTGTGGTTTGATTCCGGAGCGATGCCATATGCGCAGTGGCATTATCCATTTGAGAACAAAGATATTTTCAAAGACAGCTACCCGGCAGATTTTATTGCAGAGGGTGTTGACCAAACACGGGGCTGGTTCTTCACGCTTCACGCTATTGCAACAATGGCGTTTGACAGTGTTGCGTTTAAAAATGTAATTTCTAATGGTCTCGTGCTCGATAAGAGCGGCAATAAAATGTCGAAGAGCAAGGGCAACGTGGTCAATCCTTTTGAAACAATTTCAAAGTTTGGCCCTGATGCAGTACGGTGGTACATGATTGAAAACGCACCGCCCTGGGACAATTTGAAATTTGATCTGGAAGGTATAGCAGAAGTGCAGCGTAGGTTTTTTGGAACGTTGCGGAATACATATTCCTTTTTTGCATTGTATGCCAACATTGATGGCTTTGTTAAAGATGAGATGAGCAATGTTCCGTACGATCAACTCTCTTCACTCGATCGGTGGATTATAACAAAAGAACAATCGTTAATAGAAACGGTAACAGCAGCATACGATGAATATGAGCCTACGAAAGCAGCGCGTGCCATACAAGAGTTTGTAAACGATCACCTTTCAAATTGGTATGTGCGGCTAAACCGGAAACGTTTTTGGCAACCGTCTAATCGTGGTGAATTGTCCCTAGATAAAAAGGCAGCCTACGAAACGCTATATGAATGCCTGATGGTTACGGCACAGCTGATGGCGCCAATTGCTCCGTTTTTCAGCGAATGGCTCTACAAAAATCTAACAGATAATATTCGAAGCAGAGCGAAACAAAACAATACGCCACTTCAGTTTACTTCTGTGCATCATACATTATTAATAAAAGCGGATGCTAAACGGAAAGATGAGGAATTGGAAATATCCATGGGGTATGCACAGCGCATTAGTTCATTGGTTCATTCGATCCGAAAAAACAGTAAGGTAAAAGTTCGTACACCCTTACAAAAGGTTTTGCTTCCTGTACTCGATGAAAAATTTGCCCAGCGTGTAAAAAATGTTGAGAACATCATCAAGGCAGAAGTGAATGTGAAAGAGATCCAATACATCGATGATGCCTCCGGTTTGTTGGTAAAGAAAGTGAAGCCAAACCTTGCCAAGCTCGGTAAACAGTACGGTCCTAAGATGTTGGAGGTGTTAGCGGTCATCAATACGTTTACAAAAGAAGATATCCAGGCGATTGAGAAGGGGGTGTTTACAAAGGGAGGATTTGATCTTGTGGTTGAAGATGTGTTGATCAGTTCGGAAGACATTCCAGGATGGGCCGTGGCGTCAGAAGCTGGCATCACCGTGGCACTTGATATTACGCTTACAGAAGAATTAAGGAAGGAAGGCATTGCACGCGATTTTGTTAACCGCATTCAAAACTTGCGCAAAGACCAGGGCCTTGAAGTACTGGATAAGATTTCCATTGAAATTGAAAGTAATGGACACAGTGAAGTGGTTGTATCCGCTTTACGCGATTATAAAGATTACATCAGCAGTGAAACACAAGCCTTGAGTATGGAGTTAAAGAGTAAACTCACGGATGCAACGGAAGTGGACATGGATGAATTGACATTAAGAGTAAGAGTAGAGATAAAGAAGTAATCAACAGCATTGGCAATAGGCACTAGCAAACTATCGCAACGCCTAAGTCCAATTGTCTAAGCCAAAATAGAATGAGTTCCAGAAAATATTTTTTACTAGCCTTGCTAATTATCATACTCGATCAAGCGAGTAAACTGCTCGTGCATAAATTTATGTACATACACCAGGAAGTAAATGTACTTGGTGAGTGGTTTAAACTTCACTATTTATTAAACCCGGGAATGGCCTTTGGTATTCGTTGGGAAAGTGAATTTGGAAAACTGACACTTACGTTCTTTCGGATCTTTGCAATGTTTGGCATCGCGTGGTACTTGGTAAAAATGAGCCTAAAAGGAACACACTCAGGATTTTTGATTTGCATGGCATTGATTTTAGGAGGTGCTATCGGAAATGTAATCGACAGTACTTTTTATGGCGTGGTCTTAAACAACGCGCCTATAGATTCTGTTACCAAGTGGTTCCATGGTCAGGTGATTGACATGCTCTATTTTCCAATTTATGATTTCTATTGGCCAGACTGGATTCCTTATTTGGGAGGAGAATATTTCTTATTCTTTAGTCCGGTCTTTAATATAGCCGACTCTGCGATATTTATTGGTGTTGTCACTATCTTGTTTTCTCAAAAGAGATTTTTTAAGGAACATTTGGTAGAGGCCGAGCAATCGACTTCAACAGAAACAATCGTTGCGCATGACGAAGAGTTGATTGACGCATATACGGAGCGAGGAATTGAGGAGCAGCCATTTTTCAAAGATGAGTATAAATCGCCTCTGGAAACTCCTGAGGAAGGCGAGGCAGAGAAGTCTGCATAAGAATAAACAAAAGTCTTTAACCATTAATTAACATGGCCGAAACGCTTATCATCTCTCAATCAACAAACAAAGACGAGCGTTACCAATCTCTTATCCCGCAACTTGAGGCATTGGTTTCTGGCGAGCCCGATGTTATTGCTAACCTATCCAACATAGCAGCAGCCCTCCGGCAGTCCATGAATTTTTTCTGGGTAGGTTTTTATATTGTAAAAAACAATGCCATGCCTGCAGGCAGACAGGAATTGGTGTTAGGTCCATTTCAAGGTCCAATCGCGTGCACGCGAATCGCGTTAGGGAAAGGAGTATGTGGCACTTCATGGAAAGAAAAGAAAACAATATTGGTAGCTAACGTAGATGAATTTCCAGGACATATTGCCTGTAGTTCCGATTCTAAATCGGAAATAGTTTTGCCTGCCTTTAAAAACAACGAAGTAGCACTGGTACTGGATGTGGACAGTGATAAACTCAGTGACTTTGACAATATCGATGAGCTTTATCTGGGGCACGTGATGCGCATGATCGAAAAATTTCTCTAATCTTGACTATGCAGGAATTAAAACAGCATTACGCTGGTAGGCAGGCTGAGTTTGCAGCAGCACTTACCAAAGTAAATAGAGTCCTGCGTTCTATTTCACTTGGCAGAGTAGCGTTGGCACTGCTTTTTCTTTT
The DNA here is from genome assembly GCA_016650355.1 of Bacteroidia bacterium. Classification (GTDB taxonomy): domain Bacteria; phylum Bacteroidota; class Bacteroidia; order Cytophagales; family Cyclobacteriaceae; genus ELB16-189. The sequence continues at coordinate 5,215 of JAENVX010000172.1, forward strand.
CATCGGGTATTTAGGACTCAGCCAGTCTCCTTTTTTTTATGCGCTACCATTTATAGCAGCAGGTTTTCTTTACCTGGTCTCGCTGTATAATAAAACTTTTCTTAAAAGTCGGCTACTCCAAAATTTGGTGACGCTAAACGAACTTGAGCACAAAGCTCAGGATCACGATTATGGAAATTTCAAACCGGGTGAGCAATTTGTCGATCCACATCATCCGTACAGTTACGATCTAGATTTATTTGGCAAGGGATCGCTGTTTCAATATCTCAACCGATGTGGCACTATCATTGGAGAAAATAAGTTAGCAGATCTTCTTCTCACGCCCCGTATTGATAAGCAAAACATTTATGAACGTCAGGAGGCGGTGAAGGATGTTAGCGAACATATTCAATTCCGACAGAACTTTTGGGCTCATGCTATTTTGGAAAAGGACAGCTCATTTGAAGTAAATAAGGTACTTGAGTGGTCAAAGGATAAGAATTTTATTGAAGGAAAGCTATCCTATAAAATTGTATTGATAGCCGGGCCCCTGATTCCGCTTTCGTTGCTAGCTGTAGTTATAGTATCGAGCACTTCGTGGATGCCAGCCTTAATGATGGCCATGATCGTTCAATGGTCAATAGTTGCATTTCACTCACGCAAAATAACGCGAGTGCATGATGTGCTTAGTAAACAGAAACAAGCTATCGATAGGTATGCGGTATTATTGAATCTTATCGCAATGGAGAGTTTTACATCGCACATTTTTCAAACTATAAAAATGAAGGCTATTGAAGCTTCTGCGAAAGTGAGGGAGTTTTCAAATCTGATCAATGCGCTGGAGTCTCGAAATAATGGAATTGCGAATCTCATTGGAAATTCTTTTTTCTTGTACGACCTGCAATCCATTCAGAAACTAGAACGTTGGCGTGATGTTAATGCCGCAGACTTGCCTCGTTGGCTCGAAACAATTGCCGAAGCAGATATGTTTTGTGCGTTTGGCACTTTTCACTTTAACAATCCATCTTATGCTTTTCCTGCTATTAAAGAAGAGCTGTCGATAAAAGCTGAAGCATTAGGCCATCCTTTAATCGCAGCTGTTGAAAGGATTAACAATGATTTATCACAGGGCAATCCTGAGACGATCACGATCATCACGGGAGCTAACATGGCGGGGAAAAGTACCTTCTTACGAGCGGTGGGAGTTAACATCGTGTTGGCGTTGGCAGGAGCACCAGTCTGTGCCAAAGCATTTTCCTGTCCCATCATTGGTTTGCGATCGGGTATGCGAACGTCCGATTCATTACAGGAACATCAATCCTATTTTTATGCGGAGCTACACCGTCTACAAAGTATTATGGAAGACCTTCGATCGGGGAAGCCACTCTTAATTTTGTTGGACGAAATTTTGAAGGGCACCAACTCTACAGATAAACAGTCTGGCTCTATCGCTATTGTAGAGCAGCTTGTGAAACTCAACGCCTTGGTTTTGTTGGCAACACACGATGTGATATTGGGTGGCTTGCAAGACAGATTCCCGGGTCAGGTCAACAATGGCTGTTTTGAAAGTCAGGTGGATGGCGCGCGCCTTACGTTTGATTTCAAACTGAAGCCTGGAGTTGCACAAAAATCCAACGCTACCTTCTTGATGAAGCAGATGGGTATAATTCCTAGTTAAAAGAAATACATCTGATTTTTTAGTGTTAATGCAGGTGCCTGCGTTAGGTAAGAGGGCAGGGCAATACGAGGTGATTCTTGATTAAATTTTATCTACCTTCATCCATCCAAATCCAACATTTATGAAAACGCAACTCAATCGCAGAGACTGGTTTAAATCCACACTTGCCATCACGGCAGGGTTAACACTTACTTCTTCCCTTACCGAAAGACTAATGGCTGCACCAATGAGTGAAGCAGAGCGTGTATTTTTCGGATTAGGGAGTAAATCGAATCAGAAGGTTCGTCTTAATTCAAATGAAAACCCTTATGGACCTTCTGATAAAGCAAGGAAAGCCGTCATCGATGTGCTATCTCGTGGCAACAGGTATGCATTTACCGAGATGGTGGAATTGCAAAAGCAGATTGCCGAAAAGGAAGGCGTTGATCCCGATCATATTTTAATTGGGGCGGGATCAGGAGAGTTGTTGTGTCAAACCGGTATTGCTTATGGATTGGAAGGCGGGCGTGTGTTGTCTGCGTATCCAACTTTTCCGTTGCTGATGAATTATGCCCAGCAGATGAAAGCCACCTGGGACAAAGTAGATCTCAACGAAAAGCTGGAGCACAATTATGAAGCGCTGGCCTCGGCTATAAAGAGTGATACACGGTTGGTGTTTTCCTGTAACCCTAACAATCCAACGGGTACCGTTGTCAGTGATTCTATTGTAAAATCATTTTGTGAGGAGGCTTCAAAAAAAACATTGGTCTATGCCGATGAAGCTTATCTGGAATTTCTGGAGCCAGCTCAGCAAAAATCGATGGTGCCTTTGGTTCAGAATAATCCAAACCTGATTGTCTCTAAAACATTTTCAAAAATTTATGGATTGGCCGGTTTACGCATTGGGTATATCGTGGGCCACCCGGATACGCTGAAGAAAGTAGCGCAGTATGGAGATACCATTTCAGCGAGCCAGACTGCCATTGCTGCAGCAAAAGCCAGTTTGGGCGATGAAGATTTTATGAAGCTGACGCGCGTGAAAAATGCGGTGGCCCGTAAAGTACTTACCGACTACCTCGATCAAAAGAAAATAATGACCGGCACATCGGTGACGAATGTATTGTTGTTCCCCGCACCAAAAGATGGCAAGACTATTTTAACCCAACTCGAAGAGAAGGGCTATCTCATCCGTATCTGGGATTATCAGCAAAAAGAATGGTGCCGTGTAAGCATTGGCACGCAAGAGGAAATGAAGGGATTTGTAAAGGTGTTTGATGAGGTTGTAGCGTAGTATAATAAGGGTATATCGGACACTTTGTGCCCGATATACAAACGTTGCCAGCAATTGGGTTGGCTCCGGGGACAGTTTAGTTTCAAAGAAATAATTCGAGTGACAAAAAAGCTGGGTGAAAGGATAACATTAAATTGACTAAATGACAGCTCGACTATTTGTACTACTTTTCTTAATTACCTTTTCAACCGCGGGACAAGAAAGCATTTCATACGAACAAGTAGCTTGGGAATTTTACAATGACAAGATTCTTAAAGGTAAAGAGATAAAAAAAGGGACTACCTTTTGGGGACCAACTGAAAGCCATTGCTATCTATTTCGGGATAAGTTATGTTCAAAAGAGCTAGGCTTTAACGTCCTTAACAAAGAACAAAGGACATCCAGCTCCGAGAATTCAAGATTCACCTATACACACCTGGACAGATTCAAATTAAGGGATCCAGGAAGGGGTAAGTTTCCAAGGGTTTATATGACCATGTCATTTTCAAACCATGAGAACCAACAAATTGTCACGGTAGTTGAGGAATACAAAAAGAGCTCGGTTTTTTATCATATTGAAATGCTTGACGATGGGAAAATCAAGAATTGGTGTTCACGTACATGGGGAGAAAGCAGTAACCCGCCTTCTAGCAGCATTTCGAACAACGATGTGAAAAATGAATTGATAGGTGTCTGGGGAATGTATAAAGACAAACATCCTGACGGTGGGGGTTCATTTGACCCTCCGTATATGTATATTGAATTTACAGAAAACAATAAATACAACAGAATCTTCCTTCATAAAAAAATTAACTCGATGTATTTTGGTACCTACGAACTCGTCAACGACAGTTTGATTATGTTCCATGAAAGTATCGGAACCAGTGGAACTCATAAAGGATTGATAAAGGCCAACACCGTTAGACTGTATAGTTTAAATGGAGGTTTTATGGAGCTATGGGAAGACTGGGATAGAATTTTATGGAAAAGCGTAAAGAAATTTGGTCATAAGCAAAAATACCGTCAGTTGACAGGGGAAGAAATTAAGAAATTGGAGGCAGTGAAAACACAATTAATGACAGACTATTCATTAATAAAGGACACTGGAGAGAAAAAAGACGATTGACAAGCAGACTTCTTTAATTTTAACGACTCACGTTGCCGACTCATTAAAGGGCGAACCCAACAGCTGGCAACAATGTGCATGAGCCATAGCGCTATTTCTGTGTTGCATTATAGTTTTAGTTTCATAATTTCGTTCGGTGTCGTGGGACAAAACGCAGCAGGTCGCTAAAGCCATTCCTTCGTCATTTGGCTTTAGCTCCTATGCCGCGCTACGTCTCATGCACCAGCGTTGTGCACAATTTTTATCAAAGATGAGTCTTCGGTTGGAGTTTGATATTAAGAAAAATAAGATGAAAAGATTATGGGGACGGGTTGTTAAGCAAGTTAATGCCCTGCATTAAAGCGATTGGCTGACGAAGCGAGTTAAAAGAAGAAAGGACAGAGAAGCAGGATTTTAGAAGAGCTTCGAAAGCGAATCGAAGAGAAGCCCAAGC
>JAENVX010000173.1 GCA_016650355.1 Bacteroidia bacterium
ATTGTTACTGACCTGACAGTGTCGCGCTATCAGGTGAGCAAGCATTGGGGCGATAAGTACAATATCTTTATCCCTGCAGAATCTGACAAAATAAATGAGTTAGCATATGGTAATGTTCTTCATTTAAAATTGAGGGTTATTCAAAAGCACCTTGACGATAATTTAAAGTTATTGAAAGATGTAAAGGACATTGAGGAGGAAAATAGATTACTGGAATTTCAGAAGCAACTTAAAAGCGGTGAAGTAGAGATATCTAACTTTTTGGGAATAGTAATAGCGCGGTGAAACGTAAATTAAGATATGAGAGAACGAATAAAAATAGATACCATCGAAGAAGCAATAGATGAAATTAAGAATGGCAAAGTCATTGTGGTGGTTGATGATGAAGACCGCGAAAATGAAGGCGATTTCATTTGTGCCGCAGAGTGTATTACGCCTGAAATCGTGAATTTCATGGCTACCCATGGTCGCGGTTTAATATGTGCGCCAATAATGGAAGATCGATGTAAAGAACTTGGACTAGAATTGATGGTTGGGAAAAATACGGCAACCTTTGAAACGCCCTTTACGGTTTCTGTGGATTTGATTGGCCATGGTTGCACTACGGGTATCTCAGCGCACGATCGTTTCAAAACTATTAAGGCACTCGTTGATCCCGATACGAAGCCGGAAGAGCTAGGCAGACCCGGTCACATTTTTCCGCTTAATGCTAAAAAGGAGGGTGTGCTGAGAAGGGCTGGTCACACGGAGGCTGCAATTGATTTTGCAACCTTGGCGGGTTTTCGTCCTGCTGGCGTATTAGTTGAAATCATGAATGAAGATGGCTCCATGGCTCGATTAGCTGAGTTACGGAAAGTGGCAGACCGTTTTAATCTTAAACTTGTCACGATCAAAGATTTGATTGCCTACAGAATGAAAATGGATTGCCTGATTAAAGAGCAGGTGGAAGTTAATTTACCAACTGCCTATGGTGATTTTAAATTGAGGGCATATGAGCAAATAAATACGGGTGAAGTGCATTTGGCTTTGATAAAGGGAACATGGGAAAAAAACGAGCCAGTGTTGGTTCGCGTCCATTCTTCTTGCGCCACGGGTGATATTTTTGGGTCATGCAGGTGTGATTGCGGACCTCAACTTCAGCATGCCATGCGAATGGTGGATGAAGCCGGAAAGGGTGTGGTGTTATACATGAAACAAGAGGGACGAGGCATCGGATTGTTGAATAAACTGAAAGCATATAAACTGCAAGAAGATGGGCTCGATACCGTTGAAGCCAATTTGCAATTAGGTTTTGATATGGATAGCCGTGACTACGGTATTGGGGCACAAATTCTGCATGATTTAAATATTTCTAAGATCAGGTTAATCACCAATAATCCAAAGAAGCGTGTAGGTCTTATGGGATATGGCCTGGAAATTGTTGAGAATGTACCTACGGAAGTGTTGCCTAATCCTCACAATGAAAAGTATCTAATGACAAAGCGGGATAAAATGGGTCACACCATATTAAAACGTTGATGAAAGTAAAAATTATTTTTTTCCTTTGTTTGTTCGTTGGTTTTATCTCAGCTTTTGCCCAGCAGTTTCCTTCTGATTACTGGCATGAGGGAAAAATTGTACTCGACTCTGGTGATACATTGAAAGGAGTTGTTAAGTATGAAATGCAAAATGATCTGTTGCAGTTTCAGGCGGATGGCAAGAACCAATCTTTTACAGCACGCAAGGTTCTGACCTTTGAAATTTTCGATGAAACAGTGAAGCAGTATCGTCAGTTTTACTCGCTTCCTTTCAGTGTTTCTAATGGGTATAAAGCGCCCGTGTTCTTTGAGTTATTAGCAGAGGGCAAGATAACCCTGCTTTGTAGAGAGGCTCTTGAAAATCGAACGTACTCACCTTCTTTTTCAGCTTACGGATCATGGACCAGGTTGATATTAGTCTATAAATACTTTCTGCTTCAGGAAAATGGAAACATTGTTGAATTTATAGGCAAGAAAAATGACTGGCTTGACGTAATGGACAACCGATCGGATGATGTACAACGCTATGCGAAAATAAATAAACTTTCTTTTGATGATAAGAATGAACTTGTAAGAATAATAACCTACTACAATTCCTTCTTTAAATAATTTAGCCCTCAGTATATTTACACCCAATGAAGAAACCCTTGATATTAGTTTCCAACGATGATGGTATTACCGCTGCAGGAATTCGTAACCTGGTTAATGTAGTGAAAGAGCTTGGCGAAGTTATCGTAGTCGCTCCGGATAGTCCTCAATCGGGTATGGGGCACGCGATTACAGTTGGCGATACATTGCGATTGAACGAATCTCATATTTTTGAAGGAGTAAAGGCCTACGAATGCTCGGGTACCCCAGCCGACTGTGTAAAGATGGCGCGCCACTTTGTGCTGAAAGAAGGTCAGCGCCAACCCGACTTGGTCGTAAGTGGAATTAATCATGGAAGCAATACCTCTATCAGTGTTTTGTATTCAGGCACAATGTCTGCAGCGATAGAGGGCGCGATTGAAGGAACACCATCGATTGGTTTTTCCTTGTGTGATTACAGTGTTGAGGCCGACTTTTCGCATACTGCAGCGTATGTAAAGAAAATAGTACAACAAGTTTTGTCCAAAGGACTGCCGAAAGGCACGGCATTGAATGTAAACATTCCACCCAAACGCAACGAGAATATAAAAGGTATTCGAATTTGTAGGCAAGCAAATGCCAAGTGGGTGGAAGATTTTGATCAGCGATATGATCCCAATGGTCGCAGCTACTTTTGGATGACAGGTAATTTTGTAAACTTTGACAAAGGTGAAGATAATGATGAGTGGGCGATTGCGAACAATTACATTTCAGTTGTTCCTTGCCAGTTTGATCTGACTGCTCATCAGGCAATACCTTTACTGAATGAAGAGTGGGATATATTGAGGTAGCTCAAAAAACACCTTGATAAGATTCTGCTATTCAATTTTATTTGTTTGGGTGGCTACGCAGGATCAACATCGAATACAATCTTTGCGTTTCTATATTCCTTAATTTGATTAAGGAGTTGGGCAGATTGTATCAAAAAAGTTTTAAGGTCTCCAAGTTTTCCCTGATCTCTTGGAACTTTGATTAATACAGTCAGTAAAAACTCATTTCTAATTTTCGAGATCATTGGTTCGCCAGGCCCCAATATCTTTATACCTTTTAGATTTGAGCGAATTGTTAGACTGAATTTTTCTGCTACCTCTCTGCAAATATTTTTATCCATATGTTTAACAATTATTTCGATTAACCGAGAGTACGGTGGATAAAAGTGATGCTGACGATCGTTGAGTTGCTCTTGTAAGAAACCGGTTACATTGTGATCGGTGACGTAAGAAAACAATGGATGAGAGGGATCACTGGTTTGGATAATCACCTTCCCTTTTTTTGCTCTTCTTCCAGAACGCCCGCTGACTTGCGTTATAAGTTGAAATGCTCGTTCATAGGATCGGAAGTCAGGGAAGTGCATCATGCGATCGGCATCAAACACACCCACCAAACTCACTTTATCAAAGTCTAACCCTTTGGTAACCATTTGTGTTCCTACCAGAATATCGGTTTCACCACTTTCAAATCCTTCAATAATATTTTCATAACCAGATTTTGAGCGTGTGGTATCTAAATCCATTCGCTGAATATGTGCATCCGGGAAGTGAAGTTTTAATTCTTCTTCCAGTTTTTCTGTGCCGTAGCCCAACGTCCGCAATCTTTTTGAAGAACAGGTGGGGCATTGCGTTGGCATCTCCTCCCGATATCCGCAATAGTGACAAATCATGGCATGTCGATATTGATGATAGGTTAGACTCACTGCACAGTTAATGCACTTCGGCACCCAGGCGCAATCCTCACATTGAATCATGGGAGAATATCCTCTTCTGTTTTGAAAGAGGATGACCTGCTCTTTTTTAGAAATTGTTTCTTTAATTTCCTTTAGCAGGAAAGATGAGAACTCCCCTTTATTCATCTTTCGTTGCCGTTCTTTAGACAGATCGGCAAAAAGTATGTCTGGCAATTGTGCTTCGCCAAATCGTTCTTTCAATGTTGCTAACCCGTATTTATTTTGCTGGGCTTGGTAATATGATTCTACAGAAGGAGTAGCACTCCCCAATAATACTTTAGCATGATGGATTTTGGCCATCACCATAGCAACATCCCGGGCATGATATCTTGGCGCAGGGTCATGTTGTTTGTAGGAGGAATCGTGCTCTTCGTCTACAATGATAAGTCCCAGGCTGTCAAAGGGGAGGAAAATCGATGATCGGACGCCAACAACAAATTTGAATTTACCAGTCAAAACGCCATTCCATACTTCAACTCTTTCATTATCTGAAAATTTTGAGTGGTATACACCCATCTCAGACCCAAACATTTTTTTTAATCGATGCACAATTTGAGTAGTGAGTGCAATTTCAGGAAGTAAATACAATACCTGTGATCCGCCCTCAAGCGTCTTCCGTATCAGGTCAATATAGATTTCTGTTTTGCCGCTACCCGTTATTCCATGCAACAGGGCAACGCCAAGATTTTCAAAACTTGTTAAAATATTGTTGCGAGCCAGCTCTTGTTGTTCACTCAGTAGAAGCGGATGTTCCTGCTTGTTATCTGGAAAACCAAAGCGAGGAATAATCACCTCAAACTCCTCAAGTATTTTATTTTTAACTAACGTATTAATTGAAGACTCAGAAATATCACTGTCAAGCAATTTGCTTTTGGCCAACCCCTGATGATTAAGTTCAGGATGAGAAAACAGGGGCACAGCTTGTAAATATTTTAGCATTACTGCCTCTTGTTTAGGTTTGGCAGCAAGAATTTCAAAAAGTTCCTCTAATTTTTTGATGCTGATGTGTCCCACTGTCAACCGAAGGTGCTTTTCTGTTTTGGGTCGAAACTTTTCCTTTACTTGTTCAAAAATGATAATAGCTTCCTTGGAGGAAAGTGCCTTCAACAGGCTGTAAATATTTTTGGCTCCAAGCAATTTGGATACATCTGAATAACTCAGTGTATCTGATTTAAGTCGATTGATTAAAATCTTTTCCTTTTCGGAGAAATCATGGATTGTAGACTCAAGGTTGAAGGAGGGATTCAATTGCACCATCGATTCGCTCGAGAGTTTTAAACCTGAGGGCAAAGCGGCATTCAACACTTCACCCAACGTGCACATGTAGTAATCGGCAATCCATTGATAGAGCGTGAATTGCTGGGGGTAGATTACTTCATGTTCATCCAAAAGCTCTAGAATGTACTTGGCTTCATAGTCTTTTGGCGGCTGATTGTGCAATTGCGCAATGATGCCCGTCAGGATTTTTTTTTGACCGAATTGAACAATTGCACGTTGACCCACTTTAACCTTTTGATTAAGGGCCGAGGGGATTCTGTAAGTGAAGCGCTTACCAATAGGAACAGGGAGAACAAACTCTGCAAAAAGAGTATCACCTGTATCGAAATTTAATGAAAGGTCAGCCATGGTCTATTAGCAGTAAAACTAACTTTATTTTAAAATACTTATGAATGGAATTTATCTTCCATTTTTATAGTTAGTTGATATGAATCGAATATGAACAGAAGAACTTTTGTAGTAAACTCAATTTTAGGAACCAGTTCCATGGCCACACTTACCTCTTTTATGAATGAAATGGATGGAATAAAACCATCCGAAGAAAAAATGCCTGTTCTTTTTATAGGACATGGTAGCCCAATGAATGCTATTGAGCACAATGAGTACCATAACTCTTGGATTGAGCTTGGCACAAAGCTACCTCGACCAAAGGCAATATTAACAATTTCGGCCCATTGGCTTACTCGTGATACCCGCGTAACGGCCATGGAGCGACCAAATACGATCCATGATTTTGGTGGATTCCCTAAGGAACTTTTTGCACAACAATATCCTGCACCGGGCTCGCCTGATTTTGCGGAACTGACGAAAAAATTAATTACTAAAACCACGGTTCATTCCGATTATGAGTGGGGTCTTGATCATGGTACCTGGAGTTTTTTATTGCCGATGTACCCTGATGCCGACATTCCTGTTTATCAACTGAGTTTGGATTACTATAAGCCCATGCAATATCATTATGAATTAGCAAAGGAATTATTGGAGCTGCGCAAGAAGGGAGTTATGGTTATAGGTAGTGGCAACATCGTTCATAATTTAGGAATGCTAAATTTCTCAGGTCAGGCTTATGACTGGGCAACAGAGTTTGATCAAAGGATGAAAGAATTTATCGTTGATCAGAACCACCAGGGCATCGTTCAATATGATAAGCTCGGTTCAATTGCAAAATTAGCAGTGCCTACACATGACCACTTTTTGCCTTTACTTTATTCTATTGCCCTGCAAGAAAAGAATGAACAGATTTCCTTCTTCAACGAAAAAACAGACATGGGATCCGTTTCGATGCGGTCATTTAGAATCGGGTAGAAAATTGTTTCAATTGCTACGATCCTCTATCATTTTTTTTATACTGAAATGAGCCCAGAAAACATCGGCTGAATTTGCGGGTCCGCTTATTTGAATTGATTTGTTCTTAATCTCACCTGCACGAAATTCACCAACTAGTGTGTCATCAATAATAAGCACAATTTGAACACCAGCAACTTGCCCTAATTCCTTCAATACCTCAACGCCTTCATTTGAAAACCAAATGTAAAAGTAGCTCTCGTTATTTTTTTGATTGTTTGTAAGTTCAGAAATTTTAACAAACTCCTTCGTTGGCACAATTGGGTTAATCGGAACAACAACTGACTTACTCTTATTCTGATCCCGTGTGAAAACAACTTTACCGAAACCATCTAATTTTTTTCCGGACTTCATTTTCAGGAAAATTCCAGATGAGTTATCCTGGGCATTGACGGAGCTAAGAATTATAAAGAGCAATCCATGCAAGAGTAGTCTTAATAATATTTTTGATCTACATCGACTCATCACAAAACCCGATAATTAAAAAATTTCTATAGTTGATAATATTGGACAAGCCCTGGAGGATGTGATCTTTATTCTTAATTTATTTGTTTCCTCTGGTGCTATTTTTATAATTCGCTTGTAGCCAATTGTAGTTGCAGCGGCTACTTGTTGCCATTTATTGTCTTTCCACATCTCAATTGTAAAACCCTTCACGCGTTGTCCTAGTTTAATATGCTCTTGCAGGACAATATATTTGATTTGGATAGTTCTGCCCAGATCAATTTCTAAACTCCCGGTCGATTCATCGTCATTAGTTGTCCAATAGGTTTCATTATTTCCATCAATTAAGTTTGATGGCGAAAATTGATCGTCATTGCCTCTGTAAGAATTTGCTACTACTTTGGCTGACAGGGATAAATTGGTTTTGAACTCATGGTCTAGTAGATCACGAAATCCTTTTAGTGACTTTAAATCATTTTCATGGATAAGTCCACGCCTGTCAGGGGGAATGTTGAGCAAGAGAGTAGAGCCTCGTCCAACGGAGGTCAAATAGATGTCTAATAATTTTTCTGGTGACTTAACAAGCGAATCCTCTTCTGCATGATAAAACCATCCTTTTCGAATGGATACATCCACTTCAGCCGGAATCCACCGATTGCCTGTCTCGGAACCAACATTCAATAATTTTTCTATTCCTGCTTTGCCGGCAAAGAGTGTGTCAGGGCTTATCGTATTCCAATTTGTTTCACCAGCGACTCCTCTTTCATTGCCCACCCAGCGCACACCGGGCCCTGCATCGCTGAAGAAAATAATATTAGGTTCCATTTCCCTTACGAGTTCCAGCGTGGCCGGCCAATCATAGTACGTTGCACCGTTGATACTCCTTTTTTCTCGTTTTCCTCCATAAAACCCATCTCCGCCATTTGCTCCATCAAACCACATTTCAAATACTGGCCCGTAGTTGGTGAAGAGTTCAGTCAATTGATTTCGATAGTAATCAATATAGGGTTGCGTTCCGTAGTCTTTGTGATTGCGGTCCCAGGGAGATACATAGACTCCGAACTTCAACCCGTACTTTTTGCAGGCTTCAGAAACTGCCCTTACCACATCGCCCTTGCCATTTTCCCATGGACTATTTTTAACGGAATGTTCAGTGAATTGACTTGGCCACAAACAAAATCCATCGTGATGCTTGCAAGTGAGGATTACGCCTTTGAATCCGGTTTCTTTAAATGTGCTTACCCATTGATCTGCATTAAATTCGGAAGGATTGAATACCGATTCCTTTTCATCACCATAGCCCCATTCTTTTCCAGTAAACGTGTTAGTGGTGAAGTGTACGAAGGCATTCATCTCCATCTCATGCCAAGCCATTTGACTTTCATTGGGGATTGGCATCAATGCAGCAGGTGGTGCGACCTCTTTGTTCGTGCAAGAAAGGATAAGTAAACAACAAAATAGGAATGGAAGAATACCGCTCATAATTTTAAATCAGGGCAGTTTGTAATTTCTTGATGCGTCATCAATCACAAGCACCCAGTCTTTCCCATTCGATGGAGGTGTAAATGTTTCCACACTTTTCCCTTTGCTTGATTTTTGTTTAATAGATTCTCCAGTTCGGGGATTAAACCACCAAACTGTTTTCTCATTGCCTGAGATTTTACTAAGATCTATTGAGATTGATTTTGCTTGTGGTAAATAAATCATTGCATAAGAATTGTCAAAATCTCTTGTTGCATAAGCTAAATCAATATATGAATTTCCGAGTTCAGAAGTAATAAGACTTTGATCAGCTATTCTTGAGAAGTACGGCCGGGATAACATTAATTTCTTAAGATGTTGCATTTGGCCAGCTGCTTCAGCGTGTAACGCTTTCTTCCATCCAATTAAAGTATCACCTACGTTAACGGGCGGGTTCAAATCAGGATTAAGAAATTGCCAAATATGATGATGACCGTATGTTACTCCGCATGCTCCTGCAAATACACCTCGATAGATTCTCGCTCGCACATCGTATGCAGTAAAATATCCACGTTGGCGTGTCCACTTTCCATCCCAAGGATTCACAGGATGATCTTCGTAACATGGTTCCATGTCCAGCGTGGGCTTACGTGGATTTAGCTCAAGGTCTCTCGTTACTAATTTCCATGCCTCAATTTCACGCGATCCATGACTAGATTGAAAGGAATTCATGTCTAACCATTCCTCTTCATGAACGTATTGAGATGAAGAAAGCCTTCCACCCCATGGATGGTAAGTAATAAATGCTTCCTTGCCTAGTACATTTTCAATACCTTTTGCCATGGCATTCCAAACGGGACGGTCATCATAATCGATTTCAATTCCGTCTTTTTTGGCTTTGTAAACTGCAGGCCTGTCACCACCCAAAATCCAGATAATATTCCATTGTTTACTATATCGCGTGGCTAAGGTAGTAGCATAAGCTTCTGCATTTTCGGGATTGAAAATGATAGGTCCATCACCCCATAAGTGCGCAACTTTATCGCCCCACGTTGGTAGCAATCCAATGTACATTCCTTTCTCAGCGGCCTTGTTGATAATATAATCTACATGATCCCAGTAATCATACTCTGCCGGATTCGATGGATTATCACCTGGAGTAGTATCTAATTTTGTTGGGTCTAAATCAACCAGCGGAAAATCATTGTACCTGTTAGAATTTCTCAGACCTTCAAACTCCGCTAGCGCCACAGCCTGAATGATATTAAAACCTTGTTGCTTTCTTATTTCGAGAAATTCATCAGCTTCTTCACGGGTAAGTCGATGGAACAGTTCCCAAGCTGTGTCCCCCAACCAAAAAAATGGCTTGCCGTCTTTCGTTGCAAGGAATCTTTGGTTATCGCTCACTTTGATTTGAGCAGATGCCAGAAGTGTGAGAGCGAAAAGGAAGAATAGGAGTACTACTTTTCGCATGATATTTTAATTTTAATCACGTTGAGAGAAATTTAGATTTACTTTCAAGATAGTAATATTTTACTTTATATGAGTTGCTCTAGTGCTGCCTCCACAGTTGCAACTGGGAGTTTACATGTTTTGTTAAAGCATACATAAATAAGTGTTTTTCCATTCTTGGAATCTCGGCCTTGTAAAACAGAAAGATCACTTTTTGTTTTTGTTCCCACTAATAACGCAAAAGGTAGGGGGTGCCGATGAAGCTTTTTTCTGATATGCTCTGCATCATTTCCTACAATGGCGACTTCAGCGAGACCATGGGTAATTTCCGAAAACAGAACTCCCCAGTTGGACATATTACCTGGTTCAGATGCTGTAAGCGAAGCAAGTTGGGCTGACATATTTGTCGCGATTTCTTTCCACTTGTCGTTGTCGAGCAATATACCCAGATGAAAAAGATTACGTGCCATTACTGAGTTGGAAGAAGGAATGACGTTGTCAAATATCTCTTTCTTTTTGGCTACGAGCTGCTCTGCTCCTGAGGAGGAAAAATGAAAATAGCCTTCATTCACATCGTAGAAATGCGTTAGAACATAAGTGCTCCAACGCTCAGCTTTCAGAAGCCACTCTTCATTGAAGGTCACCTGGTATAACGAAGTATAGGCTTGAATAAGTAACGCATAATCCTCTAAAAAACCTTCAGTATCAGATCTTTTGTTTTTAAATGTTCTATAAATTTTTTCAGTTTGAATAAGATTCGCCTCCAGAAATGAAATGGTCTTAAGCGCCTGGTCCAAAAATGAGATTTCACTAAATGCTTTGTAGGAATCGATCAATCCCT
Organism: Bacteroidia bacterium; assembly: GCA_016650355.1. Classification (GTDB taxonomy): domain Bacteria; phylum Bacteroidota; class Bacteroidia; order Cytophagales; family Cyclobacteriaceae; genus ELB16-189. The sequence goes on from JAENVX010000173.1 coordinate 10,688, forward strand.
GCACCATCATCGCATTCCAACCTGTAAGAATTTTATCATCCAGGCCCGGCCGAATGCGGGGTGCTCTGACGTGGAATAGTTTTGCTTTGATTTCTTTAAGTTTAGGAGGAGCAACAGAATCATCTTTTCGGTGAAGAATATTTCGTCCGTGCTCCCAGTTTCCTTCTGATGTCGCTTGAAAATAATCCTTGGCGATGTGGATTTCTTTTTGCAGCACCTCTTCTAATTCTGCGAACGGCCAGGTATAAAATTTTCCTTCTACACCTTCGCTATCGGCATCCAAGGCAGAATAGAATCCACCATTTGAATGAGTCATTTCCCGCCTCAACCAGTCAAATGTTTCAGTTACAACCGCCTTGAATGATTCGTTTTTCGTTAGTGAATAGGCTTCTGCATATAAACTTAACAATTGTGCATTGTCATACAACATTTTCTCAAAGTGCGGGGCAAACCATTCACGATCTACAGAGTAGCGTGAGAATCCACCACCAATTTGATCGTATAATCCACCCATGGCCATTTTAGTTAAAGTATGGCTAACCATGTGGAGGGCTTCTTTATTATTTGATAGAGCGTGGTATCGCAATAAAAGCAGCCAGATCGTAGGCATAACAAACTTTGGTGCCTTTTCAATTCCTCCCCAGGTGGCATCGAATCGAGAAGCCAAAATAGTAAACATGCTGTCAAGGTTTTCAATGGTGAATTTATCCATGCCCGGTTCCTTGGCAAACCTTTTAAGATCGCTTGTGCTAAGGTGTTGGATCAACTCATCGGCAGATGAATTAATTTCAGCGCGCTTTTGATGAAATGCTTTATTTAATTGCAATAGCATTTGTGCCCAATTTTTGGGTGGAAAGTATGTGCCACCATAAAACGGTTTTTGATCTGGGGTGAGAAAAACATTTAGGGGCCAGCCGCCATTCATTCCCATAGCCTGCACGGCCTCCATGTATACATGATCAATATCTGGTCGCTCCTCACGATCTACTTTGATGCACACGAAATACTCATTCATGATTTGTGCGATGTCATCAACCTCAAATGACTCACGCTCCATAACATGACACCAGTGACAAGCAGAGTATCCAATACTCACTAAAATTGGTTTGTCTTCGTGTTTCGCTTTTGCAAGCGCTTCATTTCCCCACTCAAACCAATCAACAGGATTGTAGGCGTGTTGCAACAGGTAAGGAGAAGAGGAGTGAATTAGTCTGTTGGCTTGTTTGTTCGGGGTGTTGGTCATCTGGGTTCGGGAATTAGTTGTGCCTCTACTAGTTTGATTTCTTCTGCAACATTTACCTTTGATTTTAGTGCGTTAAGTCTCTTCAGTGTTTCTTTTAGAAAATTTTGATGCGTTTCTGTGGTAGAGTGAAACGATTTGTGCGTTAATGCTTTTAGAATCTTCTGCCATTCTTCTAAGAACCCTTTTGTGTCAAGATCGAAATAGTGCGAGGAGAATTTCTTCCAGATATAGTCAACTGCATCTGTTGTAGGATGAATAAGGTCTGAAGTATAGAAGCGATAGTCCCTAAGATCGTCAAGAAGAATTTCATAAGCAGGGAAGTATTC
>JAENVX010000174.1 GCA_016650355.1 Bacteroidia bacterium
CTTGGGATACCATTGTGTCATTGAGTAGGAAATCCCTTCGCGGTTGTTTCTTCCTGATCTCCGAATTTGAAGTGGCACCTGACTTTCAAATTTCATTTCAAATACGGTCTTTGATTTAGGGAGAATAGCCTTTGCCAATGTTACTTCCATGACCGTACCTTCAATGTGAAAGGTAACTTCTTTACCATCCTGCTTTAACGAATGCACGTGTTGATATCCGATTTCATTGTCTTTTAGCTTTGATATTCTATCCATCACTCTTCGGTCCGGATCAGGAAGATTTCTTGAGCGCACATCCATCATACTTCCTGGTTGAAAAGCATTGAAATATAAATGATAGTAGACTTTAGTAAGCGTGTCCTGCGAGTTATTGTAATAGACCAACTTCTGATCGCCCGTCACATTATGAGTTTTGACATCTAGCCGCACATTCATGGTGTATTCAACCCGTTGCTGCCAGCGATAATCTTGACCATTAGCGTGTAAACACGCGAAGGCAAGGAACAGTAAGATCGTATTGGTTTTCATTGGCAATTTGATTAGCCCTGAAAAATATTAAAAGTTGTGTCTAATCAAAAGGATTCGATAAAATACGCGCCTGAAATCCAAGATTCAAGCTGGTCGCAAATCAATTGTCTCATCGAAAGCCGATGTAGCGCGTTACGGTAGCTGAGAGGAAACCGCTATTCGTTAGTCCTAGCTCTTCGCCAGGCAAGGCTTTCGGGATATTGTAGATATAACTCACCAGGAAATTCCAATTTTTTAATGTAATGCTTACCGGTGCGGAAAATGAATAATTCATGTCACCGAATACGGTCTTATCTTTAGTATAATAAAGTGGTAATCCATTTCGAATTCTATAAAGTACGCCTAGTCGGGTTGTAGCAAATGGGAAATATTCTGTAATCACTTCTGAACCAAACAAAATATTCATCGAAGGATAAAACAACACACGATCCATGCCATGCCATTTTCTTTTTTCCATGTTTAATCCCAACCCAGGCATGATACGATGTGCTTGCTTTTCACCAAAGTAGAAGTAGTAATCCAAGCGGAGCACCAGAGGTTTGAAATTAAAAAAATTGGTAATGCCAATGTTGTTTGTATAAGGGATTACAACATCTGGTCCGGTGTCGGTGTAAATGAATCGGCTGTACTCTATAAGTGCAGACCATCTTTTTATGGGTGATATCATATACCCGGCCGAGGCAATGGTGAGATAGTAATCGGGATCGTACTCCGTACTCCAATACCCCGAAAAATCTAAATACAATCCTGTTTTGTGGAAATAGGATATGCCGGAGGATAGACCGAATTTATCGATACCAATTGTTCTTCCTGTTGAAGTGATTTGCTGTTGTAAGCAAGGCGTACGGCCATTTGCGAAGATTCCTTTACATCTGTTTCAGCCGTTAGGATGCTATCAATCAAATTAAAGATGTAGAGAGAATCCTGAAGGGTAAGCAATGAATCTACTTCGTTTAGTACATCTGTTGCGGACCGATTAATTACAATTGCTGGTTTCTTACCAGATTCAATTCCGTTTGGAGTGGGCATAATGGTAGTGTGCTGTTGACTATAGCTAGTGAAGCAGCAGGCAAAAAACCCAAAACAAAGAACTCCTGATTTCAAGGATTATCAGATCGTATTTAATTCCGCTTTTGCCTCAATTGTTGATTTTTATCCCGAAAATTTTCTTTTCGCTGTTGATTAGTCCTGCGCTGCTGAAGTTGGTTGAGAACCATTCGGTTAAATTCTCTTTCCGCATTGCGCATATTTAGCATTTGTTGTGCTGAAATAACCTGGAGCATCCGGCCGGAATAGTCTTTCTCAAGATCAAGTCCCCTTTGCTTAAGCTGCAATCCAAGGTTTATTATTTCCTGATCTTTTTTTGGATCTGTATTATTCGGATCAATTTGGCCGCGGGCATCCTTCAGTTGTTGACGAAGCTCGCTTTGCTTGCCTGAAAACTCATGGTAAACTGGCCAAAATTTTTCGGCTTGCTGCACCGTCAGTCCCATCCGCTCCGAAATCAATGCTATGCGTGCTGCTTCAATTTTTTTGCGCGCATTGGGATCAGGCACCACAACCTCTTGCTCATCTTGTGAAAACCCTAAACTGGGTGTCATAAGTAAGAGCGCCATGAATATTTTTTTTATCTGTTTCATACTTTTATAATTGATCGTTTTCGAATTCTTCTGATAATTCCAATAAATCTGCGTCACTAAAATCCAACTCCATTGTATTTAATTCATCCGGATTTAGTTCGTATATATTCACTCCATCTAAAATCTCCTCAATTGATACTTCATCCTCATCCAGATAATCTACGAGGTCCTGACTACCAATAGATGCCAGCATCGATTCGGCATCCGATGGTGTGTTACGGTAGTAGTTCTGATACATAAAAATAGAGGCTACTACCAAAACAAGTGCAGGCAAGGCATAGCGCAGAGACCAAACGAAATAAGAAGTGCGTTCACGGCTTGGTTCCGTTTCTGCAATTCTGGATTGGATTATACCAGGTAATTTGTCAAAGTATCCATCAGGAACTTCGAAAATTGCCTTTTTTGGTATGTCTTCTAACTTTTTCATTTTTTGATTGGACTTACTAAAAGCATAAAAGTTTAATCAATCTGTCAAATAATTTTCAATTTTCTTAACAGCGTGGTGATAACTGGCCTTCAAGGCACCAACGCTGGTTTTGGTAATTTGAGATATATCATCATAGGTGAGATCATCATAGTATTTCATGTTAAAAACGAGCCTTTGCTTGTCCGGTAAGGTCAACAGAGCCTTTTGGAGTTTTTTCTGGATGTCATCGCCACTTAGATAGGGAGCAGAATCAATCTTAGAAGTTAGTTCCTTGCTTACGTCTTCGATGGGCAAAAAGAACCTTCTCTTCTTTTTGTTGAGGAAGGAAAGGCACTCGTTAGTCGCAATTCTATAAATCCACGTGTAAAGTTGTGAGTCTTCCCTGAAATTGTCAATGGCTTTGTGAATTTTGATGAATACCTCTTGTGTCAAGTCATCAGCATCATCATGATCAATCACCATTTTCCGAACCATCCAATATACTCTTTGCTGATAAGCCCTCACGAGCATATTAAATCCATAATTACGAGAATCAGGACTACGGAGCTTCAATAAGAGTTCTTTATCTTCCAATAGGTGAGGTTTCGAAACTGAGGATTAGACTCTATTTCTACAATAGAGTTTAACACAAGGCAAAATTAAAAGAACTTACACCATCAAGCTTTGATCAGTTCTGAAATCTAAATGTTTTTGATGTTTGAGTATATC
>JAENVX010000175.1 GCA_016650355.1 Bacteroidia bacterium
CCATTGATCTGGCGGATGGCTACGATATCATAACGCACATTTCCTTGCCAGTTTTTGTCGTACGTGTATTGCTCAGCTCCGTCAATAATGTTTTTTGCTTTCTTGTAATCCACAAAATCTTCAGGATATCCATAGGCATCGGAGGTGCGTAATTTCACCTCCACAAATACGAGCCAGTTATTTTGTTTTGCTATTAAATCAATTTCAGAGCGCTTGGATCTATAATTTTGCTCGACAATCTCGAAGCCTTTGCCGATTAAATATTCGGCTGCTATCGCCTCGCCTTGCTTTCCTTTTTTGATTTTATCGCTCATGTGGAATAGCTTACCTTTGACAACGGAATTTATGCATAAAGAATGAAGAAACTAATTGAGGGGTTTACGCTGCATTTGGCACATGCTCTAAAGATTGGGCAATCAGTGGATTTAGTGCGCCCCGGAAGTGACATCCGTAATATTCTGATAACCGGTATGGGCGGATCGGGCATAGGCGCTAACCTTGTTGAATCGCTAACCTTTGGCCGGGTACCTATTCCAATTACCGTTTGCAAAGGGTACAACATTCCTCAATTTGTTAGTCCGCATACACTATTTATCGCCTGCTCTTTTAGCGGAAATAGTGAAGAGACGCTAGCCACCATCCACAAGGCCATGCTTAAGCGAGCACACATTATCTGTATTACTTCAGGTGGGAAGATGCTCGAATTGGCGAAGGAGTATAATCTGTTCTTCATTCAAATACCAGGAGAATCTAAAACTCCACGCGCTATGCTGGGGTATATGATGGTCTCTTTGTTGTCAGCACTTTATCATACGAATTTAATTGGCGCAGCTTTCATTAAAGAAACCGAAAACGCCATCGACTATTTGGACCGAGGTGAAAAAGCAATTCAAGCCGAAGCCGAATTAATTGCTAAAAAGCTCAAAGGAAAATTTCCAATTATCTATTGCGATGGCCGGTTACATGCGATGGCTACACGATTTCAAAATCAGTTAAACGAGAATGCGCGGCAACTTGCTCACATCAATACCTTTCCGGAGTTGAACCATAACGAGATTGAAGGTTGGCGTTTCCCTGAAAATGTTTTGCAGCAGGCACAAGTAGTTTATCTCTATTCCGATCACGATCATGAACGCGTTGAAAAAAGGATGGAGATTTCAAGAGATTTTTTTGAAAGGCGTTCTAATCCCATTATTGATATCGTAGCCGAGGGAGCATCCTTGCTGGAGCAATACTATTATCTAATTCATCTTACAGATTGGATATCGTATTATCTCGCCAAAGAAAATCAGATTGATCCTGACAGTGCTGAAGAAGCCGTAGATTTCGTTAAAGAAGAACTTGCGAAACACAGATGAGTTGAGGTAGATGAATAACATATTAAACAAAGAGACAACGTTTATTGACTTAGGGCTTATAGATTATAAAGAAGCTTGGGACTACCAAACTGACTTATTTAACAAGACACTAGCTATTAAATCTGCGAACCGTAATCTTCCGAGTAACGAACAACGAGCAACAAGCAACTATTTGATTTTCTGCGAACATCCACATGTTTATACCCTTGGAAAAAGTGGGGACGAAAAAAACCTGTTGGTAAACAAAGACGATCTTCACAACATTGATGCAACGTATTATCAAATCAATCGCGGAGGTGACATCACCTATCACGGCCCAGGACAAATAGTTGTTTATCCCGTTCTGGATCTTGAAAATTTTTTTACTGACATCCATCAATACATGAGGCTGTTGGAAGAGGCTGTTATACTTACGCTTAAGAAATTTAATATTGAAGCCGGTAGAATTAAAGGACTGACTGGTGTGTGGCTCGACCAGGAAAATAAACATAGGGCTAGAAAAATATGCGCATTAGGCGTAAAACTTAGTCGATGGGTTTCATTGCACGGTCTGGCCCTTAATGTCAACACCAATGCGGATTATTTCAAAAATATTGTGCCTTGCGGAATAGAAGATAAAGCTGTTACATCTCTTGAAAAAGAGATGGGGGCACCCCAGGATATTGACAAGGTTAAATTTATATTAAAAGAAAAACTAGTTTCTCTTTTTGAAATGGAGCTTGTGAAGCAATAACTGCTATGGACATTAGGGGCTACTTTTTAAATTACGGAGTGAATCTCCGAATTTTTTTTCTGATTTGCCTGATTGTTCTTGTTGGACTATCGTGGATGCCCATTGAGGATTCAACCCCTATAGAAAAACAAAAAGGCGTTTGTTGGGTTGGTAGTCGGGAAATTGTAACGGAAAAAGAAATTGCCAACCTTATCCGATGCAACGTAAACTGGATTTCTCAAACTCCTTTTGGCTGGCAAAAGGATCCGGCCTCATCGGTAATTCGAACAAATTTTTCATCCGAACGTGTTTGGTGGGGCGAGTCTGATGATGGGATAAGTAAAACAACAGAGCTTGCAAGGAAATCAGGAATCAAAACTATGTTAAAGCCTCACCTTTGGATTAATGAAGGATGGCCAGGTGATGTTGAGATGAAAAGTGATACAGCCTGGCAAAGTTGGTTCGGCAATTATGAAAAATTC
>JAENVX010000176.1 GCA_016650355.1 Bacteroidia bacterium
TAAATGACTCTACATAATCATACCAGGGTGCAATATCTTTATATCGGATTGGCCAATCCACACCGTGTCCATCTTTTTTGTTTGCTTCAAAATCTAAATCACTCCAACGCCAGCTCATTCTGGCCCACAATAGAGAACGACCTCCCACTACATCACCGCGTATCCAATCAAATCGCTTCCTCTCCTCGTATGGATTTTCTAAATCGTTGATGTAATAATGTTTGTTGTCGCCCCTAAATGAATAGTGACGGGCTTGCACAAAACTTTTTCTAATATCCTCTTGAGTTAGCTCCCCGCCAAATTCTATTTCCCACGGGTTTTTTGTTGCTGTTGGATAGTTGGGATGTTCTACCGGTTTTCCCCGTTCCAACATCAATACTTTCAATCCTTTTTCACACAGCTCTTTTGCTGCCCAGCCTCCGCTGATACCAGAACCTACTACAATGGCATCGTAAGTATTTTCTTTCTTTGCTTTAATATTTAAATTCATGGACTTCTCTCAGAGTTGAAAAATAAGAAGAAGTCGTCAAATGGCATAGCCATAGTTTATCAACGGCACAATTACGCTTACGCGATCTCTACTAAAAGAAAAAACTAGTTAGGATCCGCTGAGTGTTAATGCTTACTTCAAGAATATTGCGATAAGAAACCCAATGAGCTAATGCATCCGGCCCAAAGCATCTAGCCTATAATTTGATCAAATAATTTCTTTTCCGATGCCCTCCTGCTCGCCAAAGGAAAAATCCGGAAATGGCGAACGGAAATACAAAAACGAGATTAAACCAATATGTCCATATCCAATCTGCCGCATAAACCATAGGCACCAATTATGCGAATAATTTGATTTGAAGAACTCCCAAACTATTCCTTTTCAAACTTTGTAACAAAAGTTCGATTGCGTTGAGAAGCCTTTATAAAATAAGTGCCAACCGAATATGAGCCAACTGAGATAGTAACCTTATCACCATGTTTGGAGATTTGATCCATAACCTTGCCCGATAAATTATAAACAACAATTCCCACTTCGGAACTAGCATCAAATGCTTTAAGATTTATAGTTAAGGTATTGCTTGTCGGATTTGGGTAAACAAAAAATCCATCGTTACTGGCCGATTTGATATCTCCAGTAATCACTAAAAGCTGTTCAGTAGAAATTTCACTAGCACAATTATCAACGGTAACCTTTACTGAATACGATCCACCATCTGTTGGGCTATATGTATTTGATACTTCATCAGCAATCAAAGTCCCATTCTTAAACCATTGATTGCCTGAGGCACTACTGGAAGTTAACACCGGAGTACCTGAACTTAGTCCCGTAGATGTTATTGTTGGCTTTACAGGGTTGATACAAAAAGATTGAGATACGGATAGCGCTTCATTAAAATTGCTATTCCCTGTTTGGTCTGCCTTAATTGCAACACTACCTGGTTTAACCAGCGTTACCTGATTACCTGATAGAGAAACTTTATCGGAAGTTGTGGAAAATTGAATACCAAGTCCTGAAGATGTTGTCGCTGTTAAGTTAAATGGTCCTTCACCAAATATTTTTGTTGCAACTGAATTGAAGGTAATAGTTTGATTGGCTTTGTTAACTGTCAGTAATTGAGTAACAACAGCAGCCGAGTTATAATTTTCATTACCCGCTTGACTTACTGTGATCGTTACAGTGCCTCCACTCATTATGGATACGGAATTACCCGAAATAGTAGCAATTGATTGATCCGAGCTGGCGTATGAAACAGTCAAACCAGAACTAGCTATTGCAGACAAATTGAACGAAGCATCGCCAAAGGTTTTAGCCGTAAGTGAAGCAAAGGCAATTACCTGAGAAGCCTTGCTGACGGTCAAAACTTGAGGCACATCTGTCGCAGAATTGAAGTTGGCATTGCCAGCTTGCTTAGCGGTGATGGTTGTTGACCCCGCACCAACAATCGTAATGGTGCTTCCTGAGATAGTGGCTACAGATGTATTTGAACTTGAAAAAGACAGTGGCAACCCAGAGCTAGCGAACGCTATTGAAGTGCCGATCGTAAAAGGTGCAGAATCAACAATTACAGAAGGTAGTGGATTGAAAGTAATTGTTTGGCTTAGCTTTTCAACTGCCAGCAATCCTGCAAAATGAAAAGATTCTCCAAAATCAGGCTTGTAAATACCATTGCCGGGAAGCAAATTTGTTATTTCCCCGCTATTAATATTATATCTAAATATGTTTCCAAAATGAACTCCGTAAATTTCTTTGTCGGGTAACTCAATCAGATTTCCAATTAATAGCTGCGAGTTTACTGGGAAAGAGTATTCAACATAATTCGAACCATCTGAATTTATGGAGTAAAGATATGGACCTAAAAAATTAGTGCCATATAATTTTCCGCTAGATGCCTCCAGAGGTACATTCTTAGATACCACGTTGAGATAAGAATAGTCCAAATCCTTAAGTTTTACCAAGCCAGTTCCATCTGTTTTGACTTTAAAGATTGTGCCCCCAAAATTCTGTCCACCGCTTGTTGATACTCCAATAAGATCACCATTTGAATTCTGCCTTATCCCACAAGGTTTCGATCCTGTAGTATTTTCATAGATCGAAAAGTCAACTAAGACGGAGAAGTTCGCTCCGGAAGGATTGATTTTATAGAGCAAACCCTTCGGGTTATCCTGATCGCTTGAAGTTACTCCGTAAAAATTTCCATCCGATCCTAAAACAATATCACCAACTGGATGACCCTGATTAAAGTCAAAATCTTTTAAGGTTGTAAAATCACTGCCGTCAAGCCTTATTTTAAAAATCTTTCCGGATGAATAAAATTTTGTGGTTCCATAGAGAAAACCATCAGGAAGTTCTATCAGACGACCAACTGGTGAGTGACCAATAGCACCATCAAAGTCAAATATTTTTGTGTAGCCATAGATAACTCCAAAGTCGTTCACTCCTCCACGACTTGTCATCCCATAAAGGAATCCATTGGAAGCCTGGATTAAACTTCCCTTTGGTTCAGATCCATCTGGGTTGGATTCGAATCGCTTTTGAATTTGAAGATCCGATCCATCTGTGTTTACGCTATAGACAATACCATATCCTGCACCCTGATCAGGGTTTTCTCCCCCTGATAACCTCCTGTGCTAGTTACCCCCCACAATCTAAACTGCTGAGTTTGAGCATGTAGATATGTGAGGTGAAAAACACAAAGTAGAAATAGAAATATCTTATTCATGTGATCAGAAATTACAATTCTAAATAACTCGATTTGAGAAATGGAAAGCAATACTCATAAAGTGGTATTTTTTTAATCAAAAAGGTCGTTTCTGATTCCCTTTTCAGTTCTTCAAAAAATGGAATTCCACTTATCTAGACCATAGGTCTAATAAAAAAAGGGAGCTCATGGCTCCCTTTTTTTTCTCATAAATTATAGGTTCGATTACCCTATCGCTATACGTTTGAAATCGGCAACAGCCAATCCTTTAGAAACGCTATCCAAATATTGCGCAACGGTCTTTGAGTTGTCTTTCACAAATGGTTGATGCACTAATGTGTTGTCTTTAAAGAATTTATTCATCTTGCCCTGCGCAATTTTCTCTACCATGTTCTCTGGTTTACCTTCTGCTATGATCATTGCCTTTGCAATTTCGAGTTCTTTGGCGATAATAGCAGGGTCAATGTTCTTCTCATCAACAGCTACAGGATTCATCGCTGCAATCTGCATACCCACATCTTTGCCGGCATCGGTCACGTCTTTACCATTCACACCTTTCAATGATACCAACACGCCTAACTTACTTCCTGCGTGGATGTACGGAACAACCGCTTCCCCAACCATGTGTACATAGGCAGAAACTTCAAGTTTCTCTCCGATTTTGCCAACCAACTCGGTGATTTTATCATGCAAGGTAAGGTCTCCAGCTTTCTCAGCCAACAAAGCTTCTTTGGTAGCTGGCTTTTTTGCGAATGCAGTTTCAACGATCAACTTACCAAGACTTTGGAATTCTTCGTTTTTCGCAACAAAGTCCGTTTCACAATTCAATGCGATCAAGATAGCTTCTTTCTTATCATCACTAACTTTAATAAATACTGAACCTTCTTTCGCATCTCTGTCCGAACGAGAAGCTGAAACTTTCTGGCCCTTCTTTCTTAATATTTCAATTGCTTTTTCAAAATCACCATCGGCTTCGGTCAAAGCTTTTTTACAATCCATCATGCCGGCACCTGTCATGGTGCGGAGCTTATTTACATCTTGTGCAGTAATTGCTGACATACTTATTTAGATTTAAATTTTATAAATTATTCCTAACTCTAGTTCAAAAAAAAACACCGGCTGGTTGGCCGATGTCATCTTATTTTTATCGTCCATTGACAACTACAGATGACAACTAACATTGTCAATTGAGAATTGTCAACTGACCATTATTTTGTCTCTTCTACAGGCTCGTCTACTTTTCTCTTCTCCTCTTCATCTTTCTTATGACCAGCCTCTTCCTTATCCTTCTTACGTTCCATCAACGCCTCTTCAATTTCTTTACCGATGTAGGTAGTTAAAATGGAAATTGATTTGAATGCATCGTCATTGGCAGGTATAGGGAAATCAATATCAGAAGGGTCTGAGTTGGTATCCACCATTGCAAACACGGGGATGTTCAACTTTTGAGCTTCAGACACGGCAATGTGCTCGCGCTTCACATCAATTACAAAAAGCGCTGCGGGAAGACGGTTAAGATCGGTGATACCGCCTAACAATTTCTCCAACTTCGCTTTTTCACGTGTGATCATCAATCGCTCGCGCTTAGCCAAATTGTTGAACGCCTCATCTTTCATCAACTTATCAATCTGCGCAAGCTTTTTCAATGACTTGCGGATCGTTGCAAAGTTAGTAAGCATACCACCCAACCAACGCTCCGTAACGAAAGGCATGTTTAGGCGTACAGCTTCTTCTTTGATAATGTCTTTGGCTTGCTTCTTAGTAGCCACGAACATGATCTTACGTCCCGAACGCACAATATTCTTCAGTGAGAAGCATGCCTCCTCAAGGCACTTAATAGTTTTGTTTAAATCGATAATGTGGATACCGTTGTTTTCCATAAAGATGTACTCTGCCATCTTAGGATTCCATTTACGGGTAAGGTGGCCAAAGTGCACACCTGCATCCATCAATTGTTCTGTTGTTAGTTTATTTGCCATGCTGCTCTTTCCTTTATATCGATTAACGCTTGCTGAACTGGAACTTCTTTCTTGCCTTTGCACGACCTGGTTTCTTTCTTTCCACCATGCGTGAATCGCGGGTCATCAACCCTTCTTTTCTCAAGGCAGGCTTAAATTCAGCGTTAATAATTACCAATGCACGGGATATACCCAAACGAATGGCTTCTGCCTGCCCTTTGCTACCACCACCTTCAACGTTTACGGAAACATCATATTGACCGTCCGTCTTTGAAATTGTAAATGCTTGCCTTACTGTGGTCTGAAGTATTTCAGATTTGAAATAATCGTTAAGGTCTTTTCCATTAACCTTAATTTCACCTTTTCCCGGTTGTGTATACAATCTAGCGATTGATGTCTTTCTTCTTCCTATGGTATTGATAATTTCCATCTATCCGAATTTTATTGCTTTTGGTTGTTGTGCCTCATGAGGGTGTTCTGTGCCTGCATAAACATGCAAACTTCTGTAAAGTTGGCGTCCTATTGTGTTTTTGGGTAGCATTCCGCGAACGGCATGTTCAATCAAACGCTCAGGATGTTTCGCTCTGATCATTGATGGTGAAAGCTCGCGCTGACCTCCTGGATAACCAGAATAGGTGAAAAGAACCCTATTGGTCTCTTTCTTTCCCGTCAACTTTACCTTTTCTGCATTGATCACCACCACATGATCCCCACAATCTGTATTTGGGGTATAACCTGGTTTGGTCTTACCACGAATGATTTTTGCCACCTGACTGGCAATCCGGCCTAATATTTGGCCTTCCGCATCCACCAAAACCCAATTCTTTTCTGCTGCCGCATTATTGGTGTTGATAGTCTTATAACTGTTGTGATCCACTTTTTTGCCTTTTAAATCCAATAAAATACACTAACCCCTTTCAAAAAGGGACACAAAAGTAGACCCAAGAAACTGAATATCCAAGCCCCGATAAAGATTGATTTGCTCACATAGCCAAAGATTTTGGGTGTTCGCAAATCGCTTCTACCGCTTATTCTCTCCTAATTGCTTTAGAAGTGCTTGAAAATCTTTGGGATAGGGTGCCTTGATCTTGACAATTTCCCCTTTCAGATTCAAAAACTCCAATGAGAAAGCGTGCAAAGCCATTCTTTTAATAAGTGGCTGCTCTTCTGTGTTTTTCTCCAGTTTGAAGCCTCTTTTAATTGAAGAAAGGAAGAAAATCTTGCCACCATAGGTTTCGTCACCTGTTATCGGTGCCTTTAACATGGACAAATGAATTCGAATTTGATGCATCCGTCCTGTAACAGGCCGGCACTCAACCAGGGTGTGCATTTTAAAACTTTCCTGTGAGGTGAACCACGTTTGCGCGTCCTTTCCTTCTCTGGAAATCCTAACAGTTCCATCATTTTGTTTCAAAATTGATGCATCTACGCATTGGTTTTGAAACTGGTGTAACCCATCCACGACAGCATGATACATCTTACTCACCTGGCGATGTTCAAACTGCATGCTTAGGTGGCGATAGGCTTCCGGGTTTTTTGCAATAGCTAAAACTCCCGAGGTATCTTTATCGAGTCGATGACATACTTGCGCATCGGGTATTGATTCTTTAGCCAGTGCCAACAAATTTTCAGGCGTATTACGATCTTCTAGTGTGGAAATAAAAGGCGGTTTGTTTATCAACACATAATCATCATCCTCAAAAAGGACTAAATCTTCAAACTTAAGCTTTGATAACTTGGCCATGGATAAAATAGAGTCTTTCGCCTGATTGGGCTGCAAGATTACAGATAATTATAGTCTTGACCTTATGCGTCCACTTCCCAATTAATCATTATGCTACTCTCCGTCAGCACCAGCTCTGGAGCGCGGAAGTTTAAAACTAAAGGTAGATCCCTCTCCAACGGTACTTTCAACTTCAGGTTTGGAATTATGCCCTTCCAGAATGTGCTTGACAATAGCAAGGCCCAGCCCCGTTCCTCCTCTCTCCCGACTTCTACTTAAATCAGCCCGATAGAAACGTTCGAAAATTCGTGAGAGATGCTTAGCGGGTATGCCTTCACCCGTATCTGCGATAAACGTGGTAACATTCTTTTTTCCAACATCAAAACTCAACATCACATCACCACCTTCTGGAGTATAGCTTATTGCATTTGACACCAGATTGGTTATCACCTGAGTGATGCGCTGCCAATCGGCAACCACACGTACCTTATTTTTATTCTTTTCGAGCTTGAGACGAATATTCTTTTTAGCCGCCTTCTCTTCAAACTGATCTAACACTTCGTTGCAAAGTTTATAAAGGTCAATGTGTTCGAATCGCATTTTGATATCCCCTGTTTCAATTTGCGACAGCGTGAGCAAGTCTTGCACCAATACATCCAATCCGTCTAAACTCTTAGCAGCTTTCTTTAAAAATTTATCTCTA
>JAENVX010000177.1 GCA_016650355.1 Bacteroidia bacterium
AAACAATTTCTAAAGATCAATTACACCTCCCCACAGTAGATTTTATCGATAGAATTTTCATTCAATCAAATCGTACTACGCAGGTTATCAAAAGCCTGGGCACTATGTTTGAGCATGGTCGCTTAGGCGGAACTGGATATTTGTCCATACTACCAATTGACCAGGGCATTGAGCATAGCGCAGGAGCTTCTTTTGCTAAAAACCCAATTTACTTCGATCCTGAAAATATTGTTAAACTAGCAATTGCAGGAGGTTGCAATGCTGTAGCAACTACTTTTGGCAACCTTGCCATCATTTCTAGAAAGTATGCCCATAAGATTCCTTTTATAGTGAAGATAAATCACAATGAATTGCTTACCTATCCTAACAAGGCAGATCAAATCATGTTTGGTTCGGTACGGGAAGCATGGAATCTTGGTGCTGTTGCCGTTGGCGCAACTATTTATTTTGGTTCAGATAACTCAACGCGTCAAATCGTTGAAGTTTCAAATGCATTTGAGGAGGCGCATCAATTGGGGATGGCCACTATATTATGGTGCTACACCCGCAATAACGCCTTCAAAAAAGACGGAAAAGATTATCACGTTTCAGCTGACTTAACAGGTCAGGCAAACCATCTTGGCGTCACTATTCAGGCCGACATTATTAAGCAAAAGCTTCCTGTAAATAATGGTGGCTATAAGGCCCTAAACACCGGAGGTTCTACCTACGGAAAATTGGATGAGCGGATTTATACTCAGCTAACTTCTGATCATCCAATAGACCTTTGCCGCTATCAGGTGGCAAACTGTTACATGGGTCGGGCAGGACTTATTAATTCTGGTGGTGAATCAAAAGGCGCCAGCGATTTGGCAGATGCTGTGCGTACAGCGGTCATCAACAAACGTGCTGGTGGTATGGGTTTAATCTCTGGACGAAAAGCTTTCCAACGACCAATGAAGGAAGGAGTGGGTATTCTGAATGCTATCCAGGAAGTTTATCTTGATAGTTCAATTGATGTTGCATAAGAAGTAAGGACCGATGAGAAATACTCATCGGTTTTTTTGGCTCTAAACAAATCTCGTATGCCGTGGTTTAAAAGGACTGACAAAGGAATAATGACACCGACAGAATCCAAACGGGAAGTACCCGATGGATTATGGTTTAAAACACCGGCTGGAAAGATCATTCATACGCGTGAATTAAAAAGCAATGCGTATGTCGTTCCTGAGGAGGATCATCATGTAAAAATTGGCTCTGAAGAGTACTTCGAAATCCTATTTGATAACAACGTGTTTACTGAACTCGATGCAAACATGGAGTCTGCTGATCCGTTGCAGTTTGTTGACACCAGGCCCTATCCAAAAAGAATAAAAGAGTCACAGGCAAAAACCGAATTGAAAGATGCGCTACGATCGGCTTACGGCAAGATGAATAATCTTGACATTGTGATAGCGTGTATGGACTTTGATTTTATTGGTGGATCTATGGGCTCTGTGGTTGGTGAGAAAATCGCTCGAGCCATTGATCATGCTCTAAAAACAAAAACACCCTTTCTGATGATCTCAAGATCAGGCGGAGCGCGAATGATGGAAGCAGGTTTATCACTTATGCAGATGGCCAAAACTTCTGCGAAACTTGCACTGCTTTCAGAAGCGAGGGTTCCTTATATCTCTTTGCTGACCGATCCAACTACGGGAGGGGTAACTGCATCTTACGCAATGCTGGGAGATTTTAATATTTCTGAACCTGGTGCATTAATAGGTTTTGCAGGGCCCCGAGTTATTAAGGAAACCATTGGCAAAGATTTGCCAAAAGGATTTCAAAGTGCTGAGTTTGTGCTTGACCACGGCTTCCTGGATTTTATTGTAGATCGAAGGAACCTTAAAAGCAGACTAACAACGCTTTTAAAGATGCTGCAATAAAGAAACAGATCCTACGAGGCACAACGGATTCCTTTCACACGGTAATTCCTGGGCGGCCTAAAAAAGAAACCCCAGAAAAGTTCCTTAACTTTAAGTTGATAAGCAATCTTCGATTTAAGATTCAAATTTTTGATCCTTTATGAAGGAACAGATCCTCCTGAAATACCTTCTTTCCATATTTATAACACTTTTGTGCCTTAACTCCTTTTCACAGGAAAAGAATGTAGGAATGAAGCCAGCACAGGTTGCTGAAGTAGCCGTTTTTATTGGCTTGGAATGCCCAATCACGCAGAAATATATCTATCGATTAAATGACATTTATAAGCAGTATGGAAATATTTCTTCGTTAAGATGGAGTTTTATTGTACCCGGAAAAGCGAAAAGAAAAAGTAT
>JAENVX010000178.1 GCA_016650355.1 Bacteroidia bacterium
GGATAGAAGTGGAAAGCCCGAAGTGAGTTGGCATTGTGCGTGGCCGGACTTGGAACGGATAGCCTGGTGGCGCTTCGCCATGCCGCCCAATATTTTCACGAAAATCCGTGTAGTACCTTACCCGACAACGACCTTAAATAATTCGTCCTCATTGAGGTGGGATTGTGCTGTGCTGAGTAGCTGATTGGAATTGATTGAATATACTTTCTCTAAAAGGGATTGATAATAATTATCAGGCAGGGAGAACAGTTTTATGGTCTTAATCTTTTCGGCAACTGAAAAGGGATTTGCCGTTTCGGACTGGAGACTTCCGGTAAAGTGACCTATGGCAGCTTCTAGTTCTTCATCCTTTATTTTAATTGTTTGTAGCTGAGTTATTTCATTCTTGATTTCTTGAAAGATCAGGGTTTCATTTTCTTTGTTAACATCTGCACCGATTACAATGAAACTTTCATTTACCAGACTATTTAGTGAAGATTGTATTCCGTAAGTAAGTCCTTTTTCTTCGCGAATATTCTTCATCAATCGGGAACCAAAATATCCGCCTAGTATATGATTAAGAAAAAGCAGGTTGAAATAGTCCGAATGGTTTCTTGAAATGGTTTTCTTACCGAGCCTCACCGATGATTGCACACTGTTTGATTTGTCCTTTTTTTGTAAAAATGGACTTGACAATTGACGAGGCAATATTTTATCTCTTGTATGGGGGCTTAAAAAAACATCCGCGCTTTTAATAATATAATCCATTGTAGACTTGTCTTCTTTTGAGACCACAAAAATTTCTGACGGAATCAGATATTCATTAAAGTATTGAAACAAGTCTGTACGATTCAAATTATTTACATCCTCCTGTTCAATCGAACTTCCGTAGGGATGAGTACTTCCAAAAATATTTTTACGTAGCGCCTTTGAAGCCAACACACTGTTTTTCTCATTGTTGACCTTTAGATTTTGGATAAATACTTCTTTCATGTGCCGTAACTCGCTCTCAGGGAATGTTGGTGTTCGTACCATTTCCGAGAATGCCGGGAATACTTGATGAAGATTTTTGGAAAGGGAGTATAATGCAATAGAAGTAAAATCCAGCCCTGGACTAATTTCAATGTGAGCTCCATAACGATCAAAGAATTCGGCCAACTCTGCGGATGTTTTTTCAGTAGTACCTCGCTCCATCATTTGTGCAGTAAAATGAGAAAGTCCCACTTTTGATTCAAACCATTTTCCAGCCTTGAAGATGAACTCAATTTTGATAATGTCTTGTTGAACCCCAGCAATAAAGTGAAGGTTGATACCATTCGTGAGTTGAACGGTAGTTGGATTTGGTAAGATAAAGGAGGTGCTCTTTAGGAAAGGAGGAGCAATTTTTCGGTCGAGCATCTAATCAGTAACGGAATCTTCAACTTTTTCTTTACCCTTAAAAGTGTACAAAATGGTGAAACGGATAGTTTCAGCTAAGGCGTTCTCTCTCTTATTGGTGGGAACAAGGTATGCAATGTCCAAGCCAAACTTATTCACCTTCATTCCAACTCCTGCCGTAAAATATTTTCTATTGCCTTTATCCTTGGCCTCCAGAAAATATCCGAGCCTGCCCGCAAAAGTATTTTTATACCAATACTCTAAACCAGAAGAAATGATTATTTCATGCGACTCTTCTTCAATTCCGCCAGGAGCATCGGTGAATGAACTAAAAATTCCACTTAATAATGTTGGAGGAGTATCTCCTTGTGGTGGTTTTCGTGAAGGCACCATCAATTTGTTAAAATCCAATCCAAAGGTTAAGCTATTAAAAGGATCTAACTCCGTTTTGAATGCACTTCCTATCCTGAGGTTAACTGGAATAAAGTCTTTGTTGGCAGCATCTGAGTAAGAAATTTTTGCGCCTAAGTTTGTAACGGCAGCGCCAAAGGAAAGGGTAGAGTTTTTTGTAACAAATGGCTTGGTATAGAAAACGCCCAAGTCAACAGCTATAGAATTTCCAGGTCGGGCATCAACATTTCCACTAGTTAGGGCCCCAGTTAAATTGGAATGAATATATCGTATTGCGCCACCCAAACTAAATTGTTCGGTAAGCAAGCGGGAATAGGTAACATCGAAGGCATATTCTCTGGGGTTAAAACGTCCTTGATCAACGGCATTGATATCTCGAAATTGAATCTCGCCTAAATCAAAATATTTCATTGAAGCTGCAACAGTTTGCTCACGATTGATTTTGTAAAAACCGGAGAGATAAAAAATGGACATATCGTTGATGATCTTGCCAAGCCAAGGCGTATAAGATCCAGCTACGCCATAACTCTGATCGATAAAGGCAAGTTTGGCAGAATTCCAATAAGCCGAGTTGGCATCAGGAGAGGTAGCAGCCCCCACATCGCCCATTCCTGCACCACGAGAATCAGGGGTTATCATCAAAAAAGGAACGGCAGTAGTAATTATTCTATTGGAGCTATCCTGGCCAATCAAGGTGCCCTGTAGGCCGTTTTGAGCATGGATAGAAAAGCTGATGAGAGAAATTATTCCTACTAAAAAATATTTCCTTAACGTATTCATAATCAAGATCTAAGGGCTAAAGATAGTCAATTCAAAATAATTAGCTTGGCAATTTGCTCATTTTTCGAACCATCTTGCAATGAACGAACTAAAACCTTCATCAGGTATATTCCAGGAGTCAATTTTCTTCCGCCAGCATCAGATCCATCCCAATCAAGAAGTGACACCTGGTATTGACTTTCGGGTAAAGAAAAATTCATGGTTTGAACAGTTTGTCCCGTTGTTGTATAAATGGCAAGAGCTACTTCAAGGTCTTCACCTGGCCTTGAATGAATAAATTGAATCGTTGTCGATTCTGTGAAGGGATTAGGATAATTGGAAAGCTCTTGTACCTCCAACCCTGCACTTTCAGAAACCACAAAGTTGACAGATGCGATGGCTGGATTGTTAAGGTTATCCCAAACTTTCAGTGTAATAGAATGTTTACCAATTTCCAATTCTTCAAGTGGAAATACCAATGTTCCTTTCTTATAACTATTTTCAGCCGCAGTAAAATATTCATTCACTTCATAGGTCATATTATCATCTATGATTGCCACCATGGTGTTTCCAATACCATAGCTTGAGATGTTTATTCCACTTTCATCGAAAAGTTGAGCCACCAATTGAGAGTTAGCGTTAATAATTCCACCCGCTATAAAAGTAGTGTCTCCCAAAAACAGTTTAATAGAAGGAGGAGTTGTATCTTCAATAGCTGTTTTTTCACTTTCGCCAATTTTAAAAGAAACTGTGCCTCCGCTTGCATCAAACTTGTGTGCCTTGTCTTGTGCGTAAGTGCTTAGTTTCCCAGACCCTATCTGATAAGCGATATTTTTTGGCAGAATGAATTCCATTTGAAAAGTGCCACCAGTCACACTAGCCTCTCCCCTAAATAAAGCGTTATTCCAAAGTGAATAGCTAAAAGGTGGATTTTCATCACCTTTCGTTTCCAACAGCGTTTCTTTATCAAAAAGTGTTGCAAGCAATGTACCGTTGAAGTTTGAATTTTTTACTCCATTCGTTTGGACTTCACCTATTATTTGAACCTTAGAAAGGGCTTTGAGTGTATCAGAATTAGTTTCTGTTTTTATCCTAGAAATGATTACCTCATCATCAGGAATTGCCAGTTTCATGGAAGGATCACCCAAAAGTGAAAAGTTTCGATTTGCAACTCCACTTAGGCTTTTGTTTTTTGTATCGCGGAAGATGGTGCCAAGGTCTTTATAGCGGCCCCCTATTTTTTGAAAGAACGATTCGTAAAACGCCTTGTTAAGTGTGAAGTTGGAACTTGAATTAACGGGTCGAGCAGTTGTGACCAACCCAATTGAGCCACCATTTTTTTTAATCTGTGTTAACTCACCCGAGGAAATTTGTCCTGGATCATCGTGCCTGCCAAATTCGCACGTGGCAGTAACAAGTAATGGATAACTTGTATAGTTTTCCCAATTCGTAACGAACGTTTCATCTAATATTCGTTCTTGAAGCCAAACTTGTTCAGAACCATGGCCTGTAAAATTAGTGATGAGCACTCCTCTTTTTAGCGCTTGCTTAAGGGCATTGCTTGCTTCGGGTGAAATTTGCCCACTGGGTCTAGAGATTTGCTCATACGAATCGAGGTAGACTTTTTGTGTGTTAATCTCTGGATGATTGACTTCAATTTGAGTAGCGAGTTGGTCAGCCTGTCCCTGGTGAATATTGAAATCACCATCATCAGCAACAAACAAAATTTCTTTGCGCCATTTTCCAAAAATCTTTTTGCCAAGATCGTATTCAATAAGTTTGTCAACTACATCAGTAGCTTCTTTAATGGTTTTTACAGACAGCCGTCCAACACCAATTTCCATAGTATGATTTTGGGCTGGACTTTCTCGCCAATCGCCTTCGTTATCATCAAAGAAAGTGAAATAGTCATCTGATGAGTAGGTCTCCAACGGACTTAAAGAATTATAGGACTCATAGGTGGGGACGAAATTGGTATTGTTTGCGATTTTATTTTTATAGTCATATGAGCAACGCCCAAAGAGTAATAGATTTTTTAGACCACCCTGAAGATAAGCACTTCTGGCAAAGTCACGGATTGCTGTAACATCTTGCTTCCCTCCTGAATAATCGTTGTACACTTCTTCTGTTGTTACCACCCGGACTGATAAGTTATTGAAGTTGATGCGATGTTCGGATAGTCTAGTTGCTTGGTCTAGGAAATCAGGGTGCACAACAATGATCAAATCTGTTGGGATAATTGACCGTAAATTTTGATTTGCAACCAGGCTCTCAAACACGGGTGGCGGAATTTCACCTTTATCAAAAACAATAAAACGTTTTAACGTTTCCGTAGGAATTGAAAAAATTGCTTTGCTTCCGGCAACGGTGAATTTTAGGTCTGTTGTTTTAAAGGGGTCTGTAATTTCCCAAATGGAAACCTCTGGCTTAATGGATTCTACTTCAAATGTTGATGAAACATTTTCTAAACTTTTGGCTGCACTAAAAATTGTTTGATTTTGGTATAAAGCTAGTTTCCTTTTGAAGCTTATTTGAAAATGATTGATGTAGCCTATTGAAGGCCCCGAGACACCCTTAACGTATTGGAATCTTATTTCTTGTGAAGATCGGGTTGACGCAAATGATATAGTGGAATTAGTTTTAAACGTATCGATGGAGTGCCGGCCTTTAATACCATAAGTGGTGTTAGGGATTTGTGCAATGAATTGTTCACCAAGTGAAGCTCCATTCAGAAAGAGTTTGAATGAGGACCCAACGAAAGACTTTGCCATAACATTAGAGGCAACTTTAATTTCTGATCCTTGGGTAATGCCTGGTATTTCAAATTTGATTGTTTGATCAGTGTTTGCATCGAATTGTTCACCAAACCACTCGCGCCCAGATTTTAATTCGTTGTATTGATTTGTTTCGTGAAAACCGAAATCTTCAAATTCGCTAATAATTGGAAATCCTGAGTTAGCACTTTCAACAGCACTAATTCTTTTTCCGGCACTAGATGCCACCGTGATAAAATAGAAATTTTTGTCTGAGTATAAGTGATTGTTATAATCAAACATTTCCTTGACTATGTTGTAGCTGAAGTCATCCGGCCCTTGTGCAAAGAAAAGTATGAAGTCATCTCTGCCGAAGCGACCATCGCTTTCACCTGATACAAAAATGGAAAGTTCAATCAATTCGCCTTGCCGCATGGCACTATTACTTTGCGGAAGCATTCCATTTCCACTTGCAAGGATTTTAATATTTCTCGGATCTATTTTGTCGGGATCAATTCCAGTTTTCTTAAAAAGGGTATAGTCAATTTTATAAACACCATCTGAACCAACCGAAAATTTGGACCACTGTCCAGAACTTAAAGCAGAAGTCTGGCCATTCGAGGCGATTGACTTCCCCAAAAGGAATAGAAGCAAAACCGTTATTTTTAAGTGTTTATGCAAGAGAATAAGAGATAATGCCTTAATCAGCCAGATTCAGAGCTTTACTTATTAACGAAAAGACAATGTAAAGTAGTATTAATAGAGGAAGCGCTAATATGCCTAATAAGGCAAGCAGTAATACAGAAACTCCGATAAAAGTAAACCTCACTTTATTGCTTTTCCAGGTAAAGTCTTTGAATTTGAAAGCGAAAATTTCGATTCTGGAAATCATCAATAAAGAAAAGACAACGGTAATAAGAACTAACAGCCAATCTTGATATAGCCAACTACCTACCTGATCGGATACCAAGGGAAGAGAGGTTATAAAAAGTGTGTTGGCTGGTGTATTTAGTCCTTTGAAAGTATCACTTTGCGTTTCATCTACGTTAAATATTGCTAGTCTTAGAGCAGAACATACTGCGATAAAAAAGCCAACATAGGGTAGCCAAGGAATGGCACTCGAATCTGCAATCATCTTGTACATGACAAATGAAGGGAGTATGCCAAAGCTTACCATATCAGCGAGTGAATCTAATTCTTTGCCGATGGGGGAAGTTACTTTTAATATACGCGCAGCAAATCCATCCAGGAAATCAAAGAAGCCAGCTGCCCATACAAAGTATGCAGCCGGAATGGTACGTTCCTCCAGTATGTAGACGATGCCAAAACAGCCGCACAAAAGATTACAGCAGGTGAGGAGATTTGGAATATGCCTTTTCATTATCAGCGCAAGGAAAGTGCACAAAAGGGATTTGAAACTTTTTCTTCGCCAAGTGTTGTGGGGGAGCCATGACCAGGATAGACCACCACATCATCAGGTAATACAAAAAGTTTTTGGTGAATGCTGCTGATCAACGTCTCATGATTGCCGCCTGGGAGATCCGTTCGCCCTATGCTTCCCTGAAAAAGTACATCACCACCTATTAGAATTTTTTCTTTCTCGTTGTAAAAACCAATGTGGCCAGGAGCATGACCCGGTAAAAACAGAACACTAAGTTTTGAATCTCCAAATGTTACTTCATCTCCTTCTTCGAGAAATTTGTCTGGTAAGGCCTCTGTATAGTTTACGAAACCATAGTTTGGGGCATAGGCCTTCACTGCTTTCAAAACAGATTCATCTTTTTTATGCATTAAAAAAGGCACCTTGTATTTTTCTTTGACATGGTAATTTCCAAGTACATGATCGATGTGAGCATGTGTATCAAGAAGATATTTTATGTTCAGTTTTTTATTTTTTATGAAATCGTCCAGCTCATTCTTTTCTTCCATCTCATAGCACCCCGGGTCGATGACTACACCTGCCAATGTATCATCGTATACAATGTAGGTGTTCTCGGAAAAGGGGTTAAAAACAAATGTTTTGATATGAATCATAAAGTATTAAACGACAAAGTTAAAGGTTCTTTTGATACCGCCACTCTCTTTACTTGTTATAGTAACCTACATATCTTTCATCGATACTGTAGCTTTGTAAATAAAATTGCAATTATTCTAAAATGAGTATTGAAAGAACGGTTGACTTTATTATTGTAGGCCAAGGATTGGCAGGCTCAGTTTTGGCCATTGAATTGTTAAACCGAGATAAGAACGTTTTAGTTTACGATCTACCAGATAAAAACAATTCATCCACGGTAGCCGCGGGATTGTTCAATCCGATCACAGGGCGAATCATGACTAAAACATGGAAGGCGGATTTACTATTTCCTTTTTTGATTGATTTTTATTCACAAGCTGAAAAAAAATTGAATTCACATTTTTTTCATCCAATGCCAATTTATCGACCTTTTATTTCTATTCAGGAACAAAATGAGTGGATGGGTAAGAGCGGAGAGGCACGTATCCAACCGTACATTAAGCAAATTATTTCCAAGACGCAATTTGGTGATCATGTTCATGATGATTTTGGAGGTCTTTTGCTTTCACGATGTGGATACCTGGATACGAATTTATTTATTGATACGGTACGCAAAAGTCTAATCACTCGTGATTCTTTTAGGCAAGAATACTTTAATGAGAATGAGTTGGTAATTGACCAAGACTCCGTTTCATATGGAAATGTGGAAGCAGAAAAAATAATTTATTGTAATGGAAACGAGGGGTTGAAAAGTAGAGTTTTTGGATCACTACCCTTTAAGCCGCTGAAGGGAGAAACAATTCATGTGAAGATTGACCAAGAACTTGAACGTATTTATAACCGGGGAGTTTACATTGTGCCTTCTGGTAAGGCTGGACAATATAAAGTGGGGGCAACATATAACCCTCGTGATTTATCGGAGTCGATCACTGAACTAGGGAGAAATGAATTGAGTTATAAATTACGTGAACTGATAAAACTTCCTTTTGAAATTACTAACCAAAACTGGGGTATGCGACCTTCAACTTTTGATAGGAGACCATTTTTGGGTTGTCATCCGCTTGAGGAAAAAGTAGTAATATTTAATGGCCTTGGCACCAAAGGTGTAAGCTTAGCTCCGTATTTTGCCAATCAGTTAGCAGATTGGTTATTGGGCCACGGAGAGATTGATCGAGAAGTTGATATAAAACGCTTTAAATTAGGGAAATAGAATCTATAATGGATGCGTAAACTTGTTTCAATCCGTTATATTGGTAGTTCTGTTGAGTTGTATGAGGTTGAATTTTAGAATTTTACTAACGATAGCCGCTTTTGGCGCGGTTTCCTTGTGTCAAGGTCAGCAGTCCCGCGAGGTTTTCGGCAAGAATAGAATCCAATACAAGCAATTTAACTGGCAGTACATCAGTTCCGAGAATTTCGATGTATACTACTATGATGAGCGAAGAAGAATTGCCACAGAAGCAATACAATATCTTGAAGGAGAATTTGATCGTATTACGGATCTCATAGGATATCCTCCTTACCTCAAAACGAAAGTATTTTTGTACAACTCCATAACTGATTTGCAGCAAAGCAATATCGGATTGAATAAAACACAGTATAACGTTGGGGGAGAAACAGATTTCATTAAACCTATTGTAGAGATTGCTCACCCCGGAAATCTGGATGAGTTTAAAGAAGAACTCATTTATAAAATGGCAGACCTTATGGTAAATGAGATGATGTTTGGAGGAAGCCTCAAAGACATGTTTCAAAATGCGGTTTTACTTAATCTTCCGGAATGGTTTATCAATGGTGCTTCAAGCTACGTTTCGAAAGGTTGGAATATCGAAATGGATGACTATGTACGGCAACTGGTGAGGGATAAGAAAATAACCAAGGCGCTTCGGTTTACAGGAGATGAGTCAGCCCTTGTAGGGCAATCTATCTGGAACTATATAGTGGAGAAATACGGCAGAAGCAGTATTTCTAATATTCTGAATTATACCCGAGTCATTCGCAACGAGCAGAAAAGTGTACTGATAACACTGGGCATTAGTTTCAAGCAACTTATGGCAGATTGGCAAAACTATTATTCAGACATGGAGGAGAAGGTAAGTTTAAGTTATATCTCACCTTCTGATTCTAGTAAGTTCAGCCCATCACACCACCGAAGTGTAGTATACACAACTGTTAAAATAAGTCCGGACGGAAAAAAGATTGCCTATGCAGAGAATGATCGAGGAAGATTTGTTGTAAAGGTTAAGTCACTGGAAAGTGGAAGAGAAACCACCATCATCAATGGGGGTAATCGCGTAATTGATCAAGATGTTGACTTTAGGGTGCCACTGCTAAGTTGGGCTGATCAAAATACATTGGGGGTAATTGGTGTCAATAGGGGTGAATATGTTTTTTGGCTGTATGATCTGAGTACGCGGAGTAAATTGCCCCGTCAGCTTGATAGATTTAGCAACATTCGAAGTTTTGATTTTTCGGGCAATGGCAGGCTTGCAGTATTAAGTGCTGATGCTGGAGGGCAGAATGATCTTTTTTTAATTAGCAGTAGGAATGATCGCACCAAACGACTGACTAATGATCTTTATGATGATCTCGATCCATCCTTTATACCCAATACAAATTCAATTGTGTTCAGTTCAAATAGAACCACAGACACCGTGAATAACATTGTAAAAGGATATGACAGAACGACCAGCACTTATAATCTTTACGCGTACAATCTTGACACGACTACAAATAAAGTTGAGCTTATTACGAATACAGTGAGCAAAAACTTTTATCCAAAGGCGATCGATCAGGACAACTATTATTTTCTTAGTGATCAGCGAGGGATTGTAAATCTTTTCAAGTTTAACAGAGTCAATGGCATTTATTCACAGGTAACAAATTTTGACACCAGCATTAAAGAATATGATCTGGATTTTTATAACCGGTCACTGGCGTTAGTAATGAATAAAGACCTGAGTGAAGATATTTTTCTTATCAATAATTTTAATTTCGATCGGCAAATATTTACGCCTTCCACCAGGCGAAAAGAAATTCAACTCGCTAAAGTAGTAAGCGAAAGGCGCAAACAGAAGACTGTTAAACCCATGACGATTAAGGAGCTTATTAACTCCCGACTCCAGGAGAAGAATGATACCATATCACAAAGTGAAAGCAAACCAGTATTTGAGAAGAGAGATTCAATTGATCAAAGTAACGAGATCAACACTGACGACTACAGCTTTGATACACATGAGGTTGCAAAAGATACATTGGCCAAGCCAATAGTTCCAATCGTTAAGGAGAAGAGCGTGGATACGGAAGATTACGTATTCGAAGACGATGCTGACAAGGGTAAATCTACGGAGACATTTCTAACACGCTACATGAAAGCCAGAGAGAGCAATCGCCTGACAGGACCATTTACTTATCAACCAAGATTTAGTTATGAAAATCTTGTCACGAATTTTGTCATTGATCCCTTGCGGGGATTCAGTATTAAGTTGGAAGCACAAATGAATGACATGCTTGAGAATTTCCGTTTTTTCGGAGGGGTTCAAACAGCGTTTGATTGGAAAAGTGGAGATGTATTTGGAGAGGTCCAATACCTTCCCCACTTGGTGGATTACAGTATACGGGTTGACCGTAAGGTTGTTTTTTGGGATGGTCTTGGGGAGCAGACACCGAACTACCAAAAGTACTCACTACAACGATTAGAGTTTGGTGCTTCATTACCGCTTACAGTACGGGCTCGAGTTTCGCTAAAACCTTTTTTGGGCTACACACGCTATGTGGATAGAGGGAGCATTAATTTCCCGGCTGCACCGCCAACTTTTTTACCAACAGCACAACAATTTTATGCAGGATCAAAAGCTGAACTAGTGTATGATAATAGTATAACCACAGGATTAAATATTATTGAAGGATCTAGAGGAAAAATAAGTTTTGTGCATCATGAAGGTATGGGCAATAAAAATTCGAGCTTCTCTCAAGTTTCAATTGACCTTCGTCATTATCAGAAAATTTACAAAGAAATTGTTTTTGCCGTAAGAGGTTATACGGGTACTTTCTTTGGTGAGTCGCCCAAGAAATATGTTTTGGGAGGAATGGATAACTGGTTTGGAAATAGATTCAATGAAGAGGGTTCTGGAAATCCCCTGGTCAATAGTGGAACTAACTTCAATAATAATTTAGTGTTTACAGAATTTGCCACGAGCTTGCGCGGTTTTGACTATGCCACGCTTTATGGAAATAGTGTAGCGTTATTAAATGCAGAATTGAGAGTGCCTCTGATCCGTGCTTTATCAGGTGGACCTATCGCCTCGAATTTTTTCAGGAATATGCAGTTCACTGCTTTCTATGACATCGGTTCAAGTTGGACCGGAGCAGTGCCATTTAAAACTCAAAACAGTGTGCGCACCAGAGAGGTTGATGAAGGTCCTTTCGAGATTGACCTTAAAGAATATCTTAATCCTTGGTTATACAGTTACGGGTTTGGTTTCCGGTCAATGATGCTTGGATATTATATTAAGCTAGATTTGGCCTGGCCTGTTGAAAACTATAAGGTCAAAGATCCAAGAGTCTTTGTTACGCTAGGTTTTGATTTTTGATATATTGAATTCCATCTTTGACCCGGATAACTTTAGGTTTCAATACCTTCTTACACCATTATTTTTAGATTCTATTATTTACGATTTATGATTAAATCAATGACGGGCTTTGGCCAAGCAGTTTCCAACAGCACTGAAGCAACTATTACGGTTGAAATAAAAAGTCTTAATTCTAAATTTTTGGACCTTAGCCTTCGTTTACCAAAATTATTCTCTGAAAAGGAACTTGAGTTACGCAATCTTATTTCTGAAAAACTTGAACGCGGGAAATTGTCCTTTTCAATTGACTATCAACCGACCGCAAAAGAGGAAGTCCATCAACGATATAACGAATCATTGTTCAC
>JAENVX010000179.1 GCA_016650355.1 Bacteroidia bacterium
ACTATAATAAAGCGCGTCTCCCTCCTGCGTCTTAATAATACTACCATGCGAGAAAAGATAGACGCGGTTTGGCTGCATCGTAAACCCATTAAGTGAATTGGATTGCTCACCCAGGTATTTTACGAAAAACATGTCTACACTCTTCACACGCATGAAGACAAGACTGCCTTCAATATGTGCATGTACATGTACATGCTTTTGTACGTCAGTTGATTTTTCTAAGCCAGAATCAACAACCAGAATATCGGAGAAATTGAGATCGACAATTTTTTTGGAAAGAATAAAAGCTTCGATCAGTTTAAATGTTTCATTTGCAATATTGAATACTGTGGAAACTGTATTGATGATTTCCAAACGCTGGGAGGTGAGGTGTTCATCAGAATCAACTAGCTCTATTATTTTGATAAGAACAATTACCTTTTGTTTCTGAGTAAGGGTTTTGTTTATTTTTTTACAAATGGCAAGCGTCTTTAGGGAGTCCTTAACAGAAGTGAGCTTATTTTTTTCTTCTTCTGCTGTTCCCTGTTTATTATAGCCTGAATAATTGTCGTATAACTCCAGGTATTCTTTTATCGAATCCTGATCTAGCTCTGCCTGAAAAAAGTTTATTACAAACTGGCGCTCATTCTCTGAAACCCCGTCATCTTGCTTTGTGATAATGGCAAAAAGTTGGGTAAGTGCTTTAAGAATTTCCTCACTCATGGTTTAATAATTAATGCAAGAATAAGGAGTAAAGATCTATTCATAGTTATTGCTACTTGTTCGTTATTTAAGATTTAATAGGTTACTAGTTCAAATGGAATTTCCACCAATTCTGAAAATTCCTCACCTGTCTCTTCCATGTCCTCATCATCTTCGTGAAAGTACCATATGATTTTTGTTTCTTTAATCTTGTCAAATGCTGACAGTACGTCAAGTATGCGCTTGGCAGAGTCGGTATTGATGTACTCAAGCTTAAAGCTGCAAATCGTGGTTGGGTTTGGATTTTGGGAATAAGCCATAATCCATTTTAAGACAGGCTTATAAAACTCCAAAGAATTTTCGATCAACGAACGGCCGGAGATTTCGAAAATTTCTTTTTGTTTATCAAAAATAATTTTTGGAGTGTCCTCCGTTCCTTCAATAAGTAGTATTTCCATGCCTTGCTTTGAAGTTCACAATTTATAGTTTTTATGGGTAACTGTTCAATAATTCATTCATCCAAATAAAATTTAGAATCAGGTACTATTGCGAAGTGTAAAGAAAGGAATAGTTTAACTGTTTATTTTGACGCTTAGAGCCTTAGTGAAGTACCTTTCCATCAAACCCAAAGGGCAATAGGGAACGTGCCGAAGAGCATTTGACCCATTTTTCCCCTGGCCCAAGCATAATCACCTCAATAGGATTGTGTTGGCGTTGTTCAAACTCCAACATCACCTGGCGACAAGCACCGCAGGAGGACCCAGGGGCTAGCTCTTTATGATTTTTCTTATGAGCCACAACGGCCATTTTGATGATTCTTTTTCCTGGAAACTGGGATGCCACAGCATATAGAGCAACGCGTTCTGCGCACATGCAAAGTGGATAGGACGCGTTTTCCTGATTAGACCCGGTAATGACGGTTCCATCTTCAAGAATTATGGCTGAACCCACGCAAAATTTTGAGTAAGGCGAGTAAGAATGTGCAGTAGCCTCCTTTGCTTTGTGAATCAGGTACTTTGATTCCGAGTCGAGATCTTCGATGTTATTGTAGGTAATGAACTCATTCATAAATTTCTTGATTTAAGGCCTATGAAGTTAGTAAAAAGTTATGAGTAAGTACATACCCATAGCATTTTGCTACTTTCCCGCTTAACTTTGGTCTATGAATAGAATTTTAATGCTGGGAGCAGGCCGCTCCTCTTCTTCCTTAATTTCATACCTGCTAGCCCAGGCTAAGATTTATCAATGGCAAATTGTAGTGGGAGATGTTTCGGAACAAGCTGCAACGGACCGCGTCTCTAATTCGGCCAACGGAAAGGCAATTCAATTTGATATTGACGATGTGGAATCGAGCAAGGCCATGATCGCTTCTTCGGATGTGGTGATCTCCATGATACCGGCACATCTTCATCCGCTGGTGGCGAAAATATGTCTGGCAGAAAAAAAACATTTATTGACGGCAAGTTATGTTACTGATGGAATGCAATCTTTTCATGAGGATGCCAAATCAAGCGGATTACTTTTTTTAAATGAATCTGGCCTTGACCCTGGCATTGATCACATGAGTGCCATGAAAGTGATTGATAAAATTAAAGAAAGAGGAGGTAGACTTACGTCTTTCGAATCGTTCACTGGTGGACTGATCGCTCCAGACACTGAGCCTGAAAATCCCTGGAGATATAAATTCACCTGGAACCCACGAAATGTGGTGATGGCCGGGCAAAGTACAGCCAAATTCCTGAGCAACGGTACGTATAAATTTATCCCGTACCAACAGCTTTTCAAGCGCATCACACCCGTGCAGGTGCCTGGGTTCGGAGAGTATGAAGGGTATGCCAATCGCGACTCGTTGAAGTATTTGAAGACGTATGGTTTAGAGGGAATAAAGACAATGTTACGTGGCACTTTGCGAAACAAAGGATATTGCAGCGCCTGGAATGTGCTGGTTCAACTTGGTTGTTGCGATGATTCGTTTCAACTGGAAGGTGTTGAAAGAATGAGCCACCGGGATTTTATGAATGCTTTTGTAAGCACTCATGACAATGTAGATGAAAAAATTTGTTTGATGT
Source organism: Bacteroidia bacterium (assembly GCA_016650355.1). Classification (GTDB taxonomy): domain Bacteria; phylum Bacteroidota; class Bacteroidia; order Cytophagales; family Cyclobacteriaceae; genus ELB16-189. The sequence continues at coordinate 2,751 of JAENVX010000179.1, forward strand.
TTGGACTTTCCCCTGACAGTGATGAGATGAACAGACTTCGATGGAGCGGTTTGTTTTCTGATGAAGAGATAGGGATTGCTAAGGGCACACCCGCCCAAGTCCTTGAACACATTCTCAACAAGAAATGGAAACTGAAACCGGGTGATCGGGATTTTATCGTGATGTGGCATCGCTTCCAATTTGAGATCGATGGAAAGCAAAAGGAAATTCAGGCTTATCTCACGGCCATTGGCGATGATGAAATCAATACTGCAATGTCAAAGACCGTTGGTCTTCCTCTTGCTATTTCTACAAAACTGCTCATGCAAGGCAAAATCAAAAGCAGGGGAGTGGTAATACCTGTGATGAAGGAAATCTATGAACCAGTACTGAACGAGTTAGCTGAATTAGGTATTCGGTTGAAGGAAGAAGAGATGTGATATTCTTGACAGAAAATTTGTACAAGCCGTCAATCTCTTAAGAGAATACTCAACGGCAACGATAACAAGTAAATACCCGAAATAACCCACGATCCTGAAAGGGCATAGCACAAACTCGTTTGTAGAACATAGAATATGGGCACCAACACCATACCTAAAGCAAATTTAAGTGAGCCAATAAATTGCGGGTCTTTTACTTTAGTTTTCAATACCCATGAAATGATTGTGCGCGGTAACAAGTGATTGATAAATCCGTAAAGAAATATTGGATTAAACCATTTTTCAATGCCGTCTGAACTTCGTTTAATGCCGGAATTTGTCACAATTATGGGAGGAGTATTTAAAACAATTTCCTGGTCTGCTTTCAGTTGTTCGACTAAATCACTTTCTATAATCCGATTTTGAAGGTAATATTCTTGTTTCTTTTCATAGTCGGGTTGCTCGATGTGAAGTATGAGCGGTTTAAGTGTTTCGCTGGTTATACCTAATAAAATTTCTATTTGTTCGGGCTGGCTAAGATTTGGCTTCACGATATTCTTAACAAGAATGGCCTCACCAAAGGTGACGAGAACGCGCGATCGAAATTTAGAATGCGAGTCGTATTGTATGCCAATCGGAACGATTTTCACACCTAGCGTCCAGTTATTTTTTTCTTCAGCTGCAATCGCAATGCGCGCAAATCCTTTTTGCAACGGACGCAATCGCCAATGCTCATCATGGTTGCCTTCACCAAAAATTAGAATTGCTTCTCCCTGGCTTAGTAATTGAACACAATTGTCAATTACTTCATCGTTTTTGCGTAGTGTACTAAACCCATCCCGGAACCTGTACACCGGAGTCATTTTGAGCGTATTGAAAATCTTTTTTACCAAATTATTTTGAAAGACATTGGCACGGGTAAGAAACCATGGATTACGCGATGAACTGCATCCTAAGATAATGGCATCGAGAAAGGCATTCTGATGATTAGCAACAAAAATGACGGGACCGTTTGGTACTGGGACAATATTTCGGACTTGCCATCTTTTGAAATAGAACCAAAGAACAACCCGAATGTATTGTTTGAGCAAATGGTAGAACAGGTTCTTCATGAATCTAATAGCGACATTAGCCTTTTACCATTTTTTTTTACTCAAAGTTATTTTTTTGGTTCGTTTCATACCACTCATCGGTTGCCAATGAATAGCCAAGGGCTGCTTGCACGGCCAACGCATCACATCGTTCATTTTCTGGGTGACCAGCATGACCTCTTATCCAAACGAATTTTGGTTTGAATTTCTGATGAAGCGGAATGTAACGTTGCCAAAGATCTGGATTTGCTTTCTTGGCAAAGTTTTTTTTCTGCCAGTTCCAGACCCAACCCTTCTCTACTGCGTCCACGACATATTTCGAATCAGAGTAAATCGTTATTGGTATATCGTTTTTCTTAATGGCTTCAAGTCCGCTGATGACTGCCAGTAATTCCATGCGATTATTTGTGGTCAGTCGAAACCCACCAGAAAGTTCTTTTACTGCATGATTAAATTTCATCACCACGCCATAGCCACCTGGTCCCGGATTGCCTTGAGCTGCGCCATCAGTAAAAATGCGGATCATCCGAGGCTAAGATTGCTTTTGAAAATCTTAACTGCGATGGCGAGCAGAATTACTCCAAAGACTTTGCGTAACACAACAAAACCTGATTTCCCAATTTTTTTTTCAAGCCAGCCACTCGATCTCAACACGATATAGACGAATATAAGGTTCAGGATAATGCCGATAAGAATATTAGACTCTTCATACACAGACCTTAGAGACAAGATTGTTGTTAAAGTGCCCGCACCAGCAATAAGGGGAAATGCAATAGGTACAATGGAACCAGTCCCATTTGCCTCAGGATCATCTTTGATCAGGTTAATTCCTAAAATCATTTCCATGGCAATGATAAACATTACGATGGCACCAGCTATCGCAAAGGATCCTACATCCAGACCGAAAAGTATTAAGATAGACTGACCAAGAAAAAGAAAAATGATCATCAGGGCAGCAGCAATGAAAGTAGCTTTCTCAGCATAAATTCTTCCTTCACGCTTCCGGATAAGGATGACAAATGGAATAGAACCGAGTATGTCTATGACTGAAAATAAGATCAGGGAGACAGAGAATATTTCTTTTAAATCCATAGTAACAATTAAGAGCCAAAAGTAGCAGAAATTTTGCGTTAACTTAACAGCCATGAAGAATACCTATCCTGTTTCCCCAAGACTTATGAAACTCCTGGTGTTAGGTACCGTCTGCACAGTAGTGTGGATGATTCTGATGGGCGCTGTTATCAGGCCCCTTGACTCAAAGCAAATTGTTTCATTTGAGCTTGCGAAGACAACAGATGTAGCCACCAGAATTATTAAGGAATGGAAAGAAAAGGATTTAGTTTCACAAGCAAGAAAGAGCATTTACCTCGATTTTGTTTTTCTGGTTTTGTATTCCGTGTCGATTGGCATAGGGTGTGTTGTTTTTTCTTTGTTTACAGGCAACGCTTTCCTAATTCAATGGGGATCGGTGCTTTCAAAAATGGTTTTGTTTGCAGGTTTGTTTGATGTAATTGAAAACCTTGCCATGCTTAAGACGCTTTCGGGTGAAGTGCTTAAGTTACCTGTTGCAATTGCATTTTGGTTTGCCACAATGAAATTTATCATTGTCATATTTTCACTTCTCTTTGTTGCTGGCTGTTTGATTTTTGGAGGAGTTAAGAGGGTTTCTAAATAAAGATACCTCCAGGGTCTACCTGCTTCGTAATGACACCTGGAGGTTGTATATGGCTGTTAAAAAAATAGTTGATACTGGAGCACCGCCTGACCTCGAGTAGAGGTTTTTACTAACTCCGTACCTTGCTGTTCAAGGGTTGGCCGCAACTGATAGTCTAATGTTAGTTTACTCATGTGTCCTTTCATAAGCCAGTTTAATCCAATATTGTAAACATTCATTTGGTCATTCAGTCGATCAAACTTAGCACTCATAATAGAAGCGTAAGGCATTAACGTACCATTGCCTTCGCCCAGCAAATCCTTTTTCATTAGGTAACCCACTTGCGAGTAGATGACTTGGCCGGTTCCAAACATTGGAAATGAATTACCTTGACTTGCTGAAGGAAAGCCTGTTGATAATCCATTGGCTGGATTCATGATGCCATTGTAGCGCAAATACCCTTTGCCGTAGTTGAGATCAAAAAACCCTAAGTAAGCATTGAATGCACTACCTTTTTCGGTATTGATTGGGGCGTCATAAAAAGCGGCTACTGACCATAAGTTCATAGTATGGAATTCTTTGGTTGCTCCTGCGTCTGGTGTAGTTTCAGTAGCATTTTTTTGCGATATAATTCCTGTTTCAAGATTAAAAATCTTTTTCTTTCCCAGATAAGTGCCCGTCATGTATGGTGTAGTG
>JAENVX010000180.1 GCA_016650355.1 Bacteroidia bacterium
CGCCAACCTGCATATTCAGAATTAGGGTATTCAGCTGGGTCTGTACCTACAAAAAATGGAGTTACAGAGAGTTTATCATTAACAAATGTGAAATTAACTGATAAGTGATGCCCCTCTAATTTATATCCCCACACACTATCTGTTGGCTGTCCAAAAAAAGCAAAGTAGTAATTTTTGTGTGACCACAGTAACGACCTTACGAAAGTATAGATAGTGTCATTGATTGCTTTTTTGTAAAAAAGACTATCATAATAGCGATTGAGTAAATCGTCTAAATGCATAATGCTGGTTGCTTTTAGGTAGCCCTGTGAACTTAGTGAAACTGAAAGAATACGATGAACAAGTTTTCTTTGGTCATCAGTCATGTTTCCTAAACTTGTTCCTGCTCTTGCTCTCAATCCAACAGGAAGATTATTCCACTTCATTCTTGAAGTGTCATTAAAGCTAAGCCCTCCTGAACGTTTTTGTATTTTGTCAAACGAGTTGTAAAGCGAAATACCGACTTGTTTGATTTCATTGTTGTAAGTTGTCTGACTGTTTGCGGAGAGTGCAAAAAACAAAATAAAAATTGAAGAAAGAAAGAAACAAATTCTATTTGTCATTATGAATGATTTACAGTTGTGTCGCAGCATTCTGACCGCTAACGTCCGACGCGTTTGCGAAGGCGGCACACAAAGATATTTAAATTTAAGGCAACTAGCGGGGCCGCTTGCGCAAAGCCCCTATGTAATAAAAAATGGCGTCCAGAGAAAGTAGACTTTGAATTAAATTCAGAGCTACAAATATTATTAACAATATTAATCTCTAAACGCCATGAACAAAATTAAAGCAAGTTTTGAAAATCAAACAATCTATGTTGGCCTGGATGTTCACAAGCGCAGCTGGAATGCGGCCATTTATTTGAATGATCAATACATCCGGAACATACATCAACCACCAACTCCCCAGGCTTTGTATCATTACCTTCAGAACAATTATCCGAAGGCGAATTATGTTTGTGCATATGAGTGCGGTAAGTTCGGTTTCTGGATCCAGCGACAATTCAGGCATCTTGGAGTAGAATGCCTTGTAGTGAATCCGGCAGATATTCCGAGCACCCATAAGGATGAAGTGTACAAGACCGATAGCCGTGATGCCAGGGGAGTAGGCCACGCCTTGAGCATCGGTCAATTAAAAAGTATTTATGTTCCTGGAGAAGAACAGGAAGCGGATCGTCACCTGGTGAGGCAGCGCAAAAAAATATGGCGTGACCTGGTGCGTTGTAAAAATCGTGTCAAAGGATTCTTAGATTATTCAGGGATCAACGTTCCCTCCCAATACGACAATGCCAACTGGAGCAGGAACTTTATCAACTGGTTGAATGAACTTGAGTTTGTGCAGGGCAGCAACCGTATTACACTGAATTATTTGCTGTCAGAAATGGAATTGCTGAGAAAGGAACTCTTAAGCATCAGCAACACTATCCGCAAACTGATGCGCAGCAAAAAGTATAACCACCTTTATTATTTGTTGCGAACAATTACAGGGATCGGTCCGTTAACAACAGCGTCCCTACTCACAGAGATAGGAGATATGAAGCGGTTCAGGGACTTTTATCATCTGAACAGTTTTATAGGATTGTTGCCGATGGAGCACAGCAGTGGAGAAAGAGAGCTCAAGGGAAGTATAACGGTGAGGAAGCAACGGCAGCTCAGAAGTGATCTGATCGAATGTGCATGGACAGCGAGGCGAACAGATCCGGTAATGGCTATGTACTACAGCCAGCAGATCAAAAGAGGTAAGAATGGCAAAGAAGCAATAGTGAAAGTGGCCAGGAAATTATTAGGCCGTATCCGGTATGTATGGTTAAACGGAGAACCCTATCAAACCGGGGTTGTTAAATAGGAAGCATAATAAAATGGGACTTATTCATTACCTGAACAAATTAAATTCAGCGACCGGACTACAAAACATCGCGTGTCATCGTGAGATAATCAAACAGCGAATCATTGACTTTGCAAAGCGTGTAGCCGGTTGTTTTCTTCTGTTGGAAACAGGAGAGCTATTATTTATTTAATCACAGGAGCTTGTAGCGCCTCGATGTAGGTGTCTACTCATAGGATGCTGGTAATGGGTAATAAGGAGATGCAAGCATTGAAAAAAATGTTTGCGAATTCACAGGAAGTAAATAATTTTAATATGGACAAAACATCTGGCGAAGGCGGGAGGTAAGTGAAGACTCAACCATTCATTTATCTCTTGCTTTCAAAAGAAAGAATGATTTCACATATCAACTCTCTGGAAGGCCTATACATAGGACGCGATGTTGTGCGGATTAATTAATGGGGCCTATGCAATTTTCAATTTCATTTTGGGTAGTTCCACTTTGAAATTAACTTTTGCATGTAAGGCATTAAAAACTTTGATTACAGTATCAAACCTGGCATTGGTAAAGTTATTTTCCAGTTTTGAAATTTGCGCCTTCTGCACACCCACCAATTTACCTAACTGCTCCTGGGTTAAATTGTGGTGCAGCCGTGC
>JAENVX010000181.1 GCA_016650355.1 Bacteroidia bacterium
CATTTGAATTGACGGTGACTTTAGGCATTTGCATTAACTGATTTACCAGCACTGATTCATAAAGCGAAACATTGAACATCTTTTCGCGAATGTCTTCCAGCGCAATTATTCCTGCTAACTGGCCTTTGTCATCAATGACCGGAAAAATATTTCTCTTGGAATTAGCAACTGCCTCTACCAGGGTTTTAAGGTTAGAATTGAGCGGCACAGTAATAAAATCTTTTTCAATAAACCTTGCCAGAGAGAGTTCAGAAAGTACGTGTGCATCTTTGTTAAAAGACGCTGATAAGTCAGTCTGCTTAAGTTTTGCATCATCCAATGAGCTCGGATGCAAGTAACTTGAGAGCGCTGTGCTGAGTCCTGAAACAATCATCAATGGGATAATCAAGTCATAACCCCCAGTGATTTCAGCAATGAGAAATATGGCTGTCATCGGAGAATGAAATATTCCTGTTAGAACACCGGCCATGGCCACCAAACAAAAATTGGATGTAGGCAATGCAGCGAGCCCTGTCATATTCACCAGAAATGCAGACGAGAAACCCAAACAAGCTCCAACCAACAAAGCAGGAGCAAAGTTTCCACCATTGCCTCCAGCATTCAGGGTAAAAGAAACAGCAAACACTTTTATCAGACCGACAAAAAGTACGGCTAATCCTAATCCCCATTGCGTTTGCGAAAAGAAATCATGCAGTGGACTTCCTTTAAAAAACTGGTCGGGCTGAAAATTTGCTAATGTTTTAATGGATGTATAGCCCTCTCCAAACAATGCGGGAAACAGTATTACCAAGCCGCCCACTAACAAACCACCCCCCAATAACCGTTGCAGAGGTGATTTAAAAATTTTTGAAAAGCTAATTTCGGTTTTCAAAAACACTCTTAAATAGAAAACAGATAATAACCCACAGCCTAATCCTAATAAAACATAGTATGGAACATTGTGGTAATTAAAGTCGCTAACTTTTTTGAATGAGAACAAAACATCTTCAGCTAAAATGACCTTTGAGCACAAGGCACCGGTTGCCCCAGCGAAAAGCAATGGGATAAAAGCTGATATACTTACGTCTACCAACAAAACTTCTAAGGCAAAAAGCACTCCCGCTATAGGCGCGTTAAAAGCGGTAGCAATTCCAGCTGCTGCTCCGCAGGCCAACAGCAATGTGCGATCCCTGTAGCCAATTGGGAAGAACGATGCAAAAGTTGATCCAATGGCAGCGCCAGTTTGTACAATGGGTGACTCCAACCCGGCTGACCCACCCATTCCAACCGTCAACGCACTAGTTGCCACATGACTGAAAACTTCTTTGCGGGGTAGGCGGGATGATTTTTTGGCAATGGCAAGTAGGACATGTGATGTGCCCTTTAATAGTTCGCCATTTAAAATGAAACGAATGAAAAGATAGGTTGATAGTATCCCAACGGTTGGTGAGACGAAATAAATCCAGTTGTGTTCGTGCCCCAACGTTTTAAGTGTCTCCTGCAAGTAATGAACTGACACTTTAAGGAATACTGCTGTTAGGCCTGCCCACAATCCAACGATCACAGCCCCCACCATTAAGAACTGGCGATTCGATAATTTTCGCAACAACCAGGAAGGAGCCGCCTGTAAAACAATTTTCAATTTTTCAAGTAAGGTATTCATCATGTAGTGACTAGCGCCAATAGGTTTTTACAATGAACTAACGAGGTCAATAGGATTCTCTGTATTTGATCTTATATTAAAATCGGCTGTGATATTTTTGACAAACAAAACTATAGGTTAATATACCATGATCCAATTAAATGTCTGAATTGCGTAACTTTATCAATATCATAAACTCAGATTGTGAAATATGGATGAGGTTAAGGAGAATAAAAGATCTAAGAATGAAGATACTAGTCGTTGAAGACGAGCCTAAGGTTGCAAACTTCATCAAGAGTGGATTGGAGGAGAATGGATATGAAGTTGATCTTGCTTTTGATGGCCAGCTTGGAGAGAAGCTTAGCCTTACTCGGGATTATAACTTAGCAATTCTTGATATCATAATTCCAGTTATCAATGGACTGGAATTATGTAAGCGTATTCGGGAGGTTAAACCTGGGTTGCCAATTTTAATGCTAACAGCTCTGGGGACAACAGAGGATAAGGTTATGGGATTGGAGGCAGGAGCTGATGATTATCTTTTAAAGCCTTTCGATTTTCAGGAATTGCTTGCAAGAGTGAGGGCATTGATCAGAAGATCGGAAAAGAAAGGAGTTGATTCAACATATGTTTTGAAGATTGCTAATTTACAACTTGACCTTGAAAAGAAACTAGCAATTCGAGATGGAAATAGGATTGCGTTAACGGCTAAGGAGTTTTTACTCCTGGAATATTTCATTCGAAACAAAGGCCGCGTTCTATCTAAACCTGAGTTGGCTGAGAAGATTTGGGACGTAACTTTTGATACAGGTACAAATGTGGTTGAAGTGTACATAAATATTCTAAGAAAGAAAATTGATAAAGACTTTGAGCCTAAATTGATTCACACCAGGATAGGATTGGGCTATATGATGAGCGCGGAGCCATGAAGATCCGGACAAGATTAACCCTAATGTTTTCTGCCGTTGTGATTGTCTTACTCACAGGAGTTTCATTGACAATTTATTTTTTTTCAGCTGATTACCGTGAGGATGATTTCTATAGGAGGTTAAAGAACAAGGCTGTCAATGCCGCTCAGTTGCTGATTGAGGTTGAAGAAGTGGATGCCAATTTGTTAAAGAAGATTGAAAGAGACAATCCCGTTAATCTTCCAAATGAACGCATTATAATTTACGACTATAAGAACGAAGAGTTATATAGTTCCGATACGGGTGATGAGATTAAAATTGATTCCGCCAAACTCAATGAAATCAGACTTCAAAAGGAAATTCGTTTTAGAAATGGTGATTATGAAGTATTGGGATTTCTTTTTACTGAGAAATTCGATCGTATCACTGTGGTTTCCGCAGCTATAGATACTTACGGAAACGGTAAACTTAGGAATCTGCGAAACATTTTACTTTTTGTTTTTTTGATCAGTATCGTCATAGTTCCGATATCCGGTTGGATTTATTCCGGCCGAGCACTTAGCCCAATTTTTAATTTGGTTCGGCAAACCGAAAAGATTTCTGCGGCTCAACTGAGCACAAGGTTGTTTACCAACAATAAGAAGGATGAAATAGGCAAATTGGTACAAACCTTTAACCACATGCTGGATCGTCTCGAAAAAGCTTTTCTTGCTCAAAAGCATTTCATTGCTAACGCATCTCATGAATTGAGAACCCCGCTGACATCCATTACTGGCGAAATTGAGGTAACACTAATCCAACCCAGGGCGGCTGAAAAATACCAGGAAATTTTACGTTCTGTTTTGGAAGAGATCAAAAGCCTGAGCCTTCTATCCAACCAGCTTCTCTTGCTGGCGCAAACAAGTACTGACGCTACAAAACAAAAACTGGAGTTGCAGCGAGTAGATGAATTGCTATGGCAAGTGAAAGATGAATTACTGAAAAATAATCCTGAGTATAAAATTGAGATCGACCTCGATGTGTCACTGGATGATGATTCCCTGACTGTTCTTGGTGATGAGCAATTGCTTAAAACTGCATTTTCCAACCTGATTGATAATGGATGTAAGTATTCGGATAACAATTTGGTTATGGTTCGTCTGAAATCCATTCGTGATTCGATATTGATTGAATTCGAAAACCATGGAATGGGAATTGATCCTCGCGATTTGACTACCATCTTTCAACCTTTCTTTAGGGGGAATAACACTAGAAACCTAAAAGGACACGGTATTGGTTTATCTTTGGTGCACAGGATAATAGGCCTACACGAGGGAGATATTGAGGTTATTTCCAAAATGGGTAGCACTACCCTGTTTACACTCTCCATTCCTGTAGCCTAAGCAATATGCTATAATTTTAATGTCGATTTAATGTGACATTAATCCCGTCTTTATTTCGCTGCCGTTTATTTGTCATATAAACAAAACGAAAAAGCCATGAAAAATTTAGTAAATAATCCAAAAGCTATTGCCTTAACTTTTACGGTATTGCTTTTCGCCAGCATGTTCTGGCTAATGAATGTAAAGAGGGTCAACAACTCCCTCGAAGAGGGACTAAATAGTGAAAAACTTAGGACGGAATCACTATTGTCAGAAAAACTCCTGCTAGAGAAAGATATGACGAAATTGAAGGGTCAACTATCTTCCCTTTCAGGAAAGAATTCCGACCTTGACAAGGTGCTAAAGCAGACTTCAATGAAACTGGATGCAAAGGAAAGCGAATTTAACAAGGTGAAGAAAGAAAATTTGTCTTTACAGCAAATAAGAAAACAACATCAGGAACTTCTCGCGCTGCAAAGAAATCTGGAAACTCAAATAGAAAACCTTAATGGTTCGATGAGCAAGCTGCAATTTGAAAACAGCAAACTTAGCACAACAGTTGCCTCGCTTGAGAAAAGAAACAGACTTTTGAATGATGAATTACACATGGCAATGTTGGCTTCAGTCGATTACACCCAAGTGGATGCCCTTAAAGGAAAAAGTTTGACAGTTAAAGCAAGAAGAACGAACAAGCTAATTGCAAGCTTTGATATTCCGGCAGATTTGAAAAACCTATCGTTTAAGGTAATTGATCCAAAGGGAAATACGCTATCCCACAAGGATGGTACAATAGCTTCACGAGTAATTTCGAATTCGGATAACTATACGGCCTCAACTTCTTCAACAC
>JAENVX010000182.1 GCA_016650355.1 Bacteroidia bacterium
GCGGATTAATATTAATGGAAGTATAAAAAGTAGAAAACGTCCAGCAGGCAAAGAGAATAAAAAGGGGCATCACTACTGTTCGATAACGCGTTTGAACCTCAAAAACAATTTCCATCAAATTAAAGCCCAGAAATGCCACCAAACCAAAAAAAATTACAGGTTTCACATCTTTAAAGAAAGCAATCACCGTCCCTGCTAAACAGGCGAGTGTGCCAATAAACATCAAGGCGAAGTCTATCACATTCACTTTCTGCACCATGTCGATAGTGGAAACAGAATTTTCTGTCGGCTCCGTTTGAATTGTCCATAAGAGAATTCCAGTGCTATTTTGCCACAAGATAGCGAACTTTTTGTTTATGAATGGAAGTAATTGATTCTGCCTTGCCTCAAGCCTTTCAACCACAACATCCAGCACCTCTCGGGCATACTCGGCTTGATCATCTGCCTGCAACCGAATCTGCCTGCAAATATAATAATCTTCCATATTCCATAGCCCCATTGACTCAACATTTAACCCAACCAGAAGATTACAGGGCCGAATATTCGGTAATTGACTGTTGTATGATTTCGCTACAGCCTCGGGCATCAGGTTGAGCAGCCAGAACACGATAAATACTGTGAAGATGCCTAAAACATTCCAGATGACTGTTTTAAGTCCGGGATTCCACAAAAAAAGCGTGACTATAAAAGCTGCCAGGAACAATTCGCTAAACGGACGAAAAAACCCCATCAGGCCGAGTAGAAAACCAATTAAAGGAAACATAAAAAACCCTCTGGTGTCCACTGGCCCTTTTGCATGGGCTGATTTCTGGTTCTTGAAAAACAATGAAACTGCAAACAGGAGCGCGCATTCCACCAGGATAAATAAATGTTCAGGCGTAAGTACATTTGAATAGAGGACTAAAGATGGCCAGGATACCAGCAATAAGCCACAGATACCCGCCCAAAATTTATTTTTGAAGATTTGCTTTCCTGCATAAAATATGAATACACCGGATAACCCATACACCATAGTATGAAAAAATTTGACAACAATCAATTCTGGCACAAAGATCTTGTAAAGAAAACCATATATCATTGTCACGGCAACATTTGTGGAAACATATATTTCTGTTGGCAGGATCCCCTGAGAAATACGTACGGCATCTTGATGGATGAGCAAAAAATCAGATGTCGGTTGCGTGTTTATTAGATAAATAGAGGGTAATCTCGCTAAAAGAGTGATGCATAAAATAAACAGGACATAATATTTATCTGGCAGACCATCAAGATAATTTCCTGTGTAGGATTTGCTGCTCATAATAAAAACTATCAAGATTAGTATTATGATGAGAACGATAATAAGCAGGAGACGCACATCACCTGTCGATGACCATCCCGTGAAATCAGTCGTACGTCCGTGGGTCCATATTTGGATGATTTCTGAAATATGCTGATACAAAATCAGCCCCATGGGAAACACAAGGAAAAAAGCCAGAAAGGCTTTTCTCACAAAAATATTTAAAGTTAAGTCAACTGCAAAAAAAGCTCGAAAACCGTTATCATGAGCAGACCACATGGAAATTGTCAAATAAAATATCATCCCCATGGAAAACCAAAGCAAAGCTATGATCAAAATTTGTCTTGATAATGGAAAAGACAACAGGTTAAACAGGCGTCCTGCAAGCATTGCCGCTCCCAGGCATGCCAAAACGCTGCTCGTTAGAAAAATCAGAATAGCCTGGTTACTGTTAATAGGTTTCATCATGGTTTTGTGCAGACAAATGAAAGCAAAGTGGGCCGGGCCGGATATTATCCCCTATCCTCAATCTTATTGACGAGTAATAGGTGACTGGCGGAGTTGAGCGTATCAATTAAGTGAAATGGATGATATGTGAATACAATTTCCATCAATCGTTACTGGTTTGATAAAAGGATGTCCAAATAGGGTAAGTTCCGTTCAACGATCTCAATGATAACAACATCAGGCTGTATTGTTTCTATCCATGACATATTTGACAAATTTTTATCGGGACTGTTTTGAATATACATAGCTTGTTTGAAATGATTTTGAAGAAACCCTTGTAGCGCAACGCCAAACGAATCATGATACATCAATAATGTCTTTTCCTGGTTCTCATTGCTCCATGACATTGAAACGCTTGATGTTGGGGGAACTCTTTGAAAATATGCTCCGGAGTCAAATTTCGCCTGTAATTCGAGCATCGGCTCAGTAATAAAATCTACACCCATAATCCTAGGTAAATCTCGTATCTGACGATCTGTTTCCCGCAATACAAACTTATCCAAATCATAGGGTTGCAAAGCTGGATGCGCGCGCGAAGCGATATTCATAATTTCCCGGTAGGCTATATAAGCTCCCAGGGAATTCCAATGTGTATCCGTTTTGTAATACAGCTGGTACGCCTGATCCTGACGAGCCTGCCTGAGAGACGGACGTAAATCGATCATGCGCGTGGAGTTTGTCTGCTTCATTAAATCAAGAAAGGCGTCCAGGCGTGACTGTTCATTTACTTTCTGCAACTTCTCGGATACCTTGTCCGGATAAATGGTCACTTTGTTGGGGACAATTACAACAATGAGGGTTATGTTGCGTGCGTCAAGGGCCTCAGTGAGCTTATCCAGTTTTTGATGGATGCCTTCGAGTTGCTCTGGAAAAATGTAGGCATTTTGATAATCATCCAGATTGCCATCAGCCGAATACTCCATCCAGCC
>JAENVX010000183.1 GCA_016650355.1 Bacteroidia bacterium
AAATACTTTGTAAATAAAGGTAAGTCCTCTATTTATATAAATTCTGAGATCATATTCACCCTTTTCTTTGAAGGCCTGAGAAAAATAATAATAACCCTCCTTATTTTGTTTTGGTGTAACTGGTAATATTTCAGTTATAGATTGTCTGTTTCTGAAAGTCAAGGTTTCTGCAATAAATGATTCTAACTGGTGATTCATAGTGAAGGAAAAGTTAAAAACTGAATCTCGATTAATATAGTTCTTACCTGTTTTGGGAGAATAATGAACTACACTATTTTCTAAAAATGCGGTTGTCATAATAGGTGCATTAAAGAAATCGGCTAGGGGTGGTTTTTCCAATAGAAACATCCAACGAGCATCACTAGGATAATGATTGGTGATAAAGTCATTTGGATTTACTATGAAATAGACCTCATTGAAGTACTTGATATAGCTGTTAAACTGTGGATTGACTCCTCCTGAAGCCCAAGTAGGATCACTCAAGTACCATTTGTTATCAATTTTAACTGCATTCCAGGCGTGATTTGGTTTAAATCTACGTCCAATATCGGAATTCTCATTTCGCGCATATCCATGAATAACTTCACATGATACACCAACAGTACGGCACATTGTTTCAAGAAGCCATGAATAACCCTCACATATTGATATTCTTTGTTTTATTGTATGACGTGTATATAATCTATTTAATCTTTTGCTCCACCTCGCAGCTTTATTAGGCCAAAACTTTGGATCATAATCGTGAGACACAGTTTTTAGGTAGAGCTTAATATCATATTCAATATTTTCAGAAATCCACCTAAAAATCACCCGGAATTTATCAATGTCAGCACTCAAATCCTTTGTTAGATCATTGGCTATCATGACTGGATCAATGTCCCCTTCGAACTTATAATTTGTTGCAATACTATCTGTTTTATAAAAATTAGTGTTAACGAAATCAGAATGTTGGCAATAGACCGGATAGGTTAAAAAGTACACAAAAAATGCAACAAACAACTTCATAAAATAATGAATGCAATTTCTAAAGATAGGTCACAATAAAATTTAATAATCAGTCCAATTGTACGCATTGTGCATAACAATCGCACTTGTATGTTGAATATATTTCGTCTATCTCTACTCAATCCTCCCAAACCTCAAAAACAAGGGGAAGGTAACAGTTTGTCGTTCACCATTCCAAAAGGGGTGGATTTCTTTCATAAAGTCCTCTACCGGATTCTTATGATTAGCCTGTATGTATTTTTGCACCGCTGACCAGGTTGAAAGATAGCCCTCAAACTCTGCTAGTGTCCATTCAACTGAGAAGTTGAATTCAGGTGTTGGGATTTCAACAAACGGAAAAGGGATGGTTTTGTACTGCTCGTCAATTAATTTCCGCTCTGCATCCCAATAAGGACCTACTACCTTTGTGTAAAAAAGCTGCAACCGCTTATCAATCGGTGCGGTTATACTCAATAAACTATACCCCCAAACCGCCAATAACGCTTCTTTAGTAGCAACACGATTTACCTCATAAAATTTTGGCATATCAAACCAATGTATGGCTTGTGCTACGGTGATGAGGTTAAATTTACCATCAGGAAATTCCGTCTCCTCACCTGCTAGCGAATACATAATAGTATCTGCGCGATAGGCATTGGCTAATTGTTTTACGCTGATGTCGGTAGCATATACCGTTGAAAATAGCTTTGAGAGATCACGCGCAACTTGCCCGTTGCCGGTGCCAGCATCCCAGGCAACATCAAATTTCTTAACATGCGAAAAAATAAAATCGTATAGCGCCTGGGGGTATCTAGGCCGGAACGTTGCGTACTCCCTGGCTTGATCGGAGAATCTGTCTTTGCTTTGATTCACGTTATGCTAATTTTTCCTGGCAAAATTTTCTTTCGCTATTGCTTGCCAAGTCCCCATATTGCCCGGCCTGGAGTTGCCCCTGTGTGCTTGCTATCCTTCAGCACCTGCACGCCATTGACAAAAACATGCTGTACACCTGTTGCATACTGATGTGGATTTTCAAAAGTAGCATGGTCCTGGATGATTGCTGGATCAAAGATTACCACATCCGCATAGTTGCCAATCTGCAAACTTCCCCTTTTTTTTATCTTGAGATTTGATGCAGGCAGAAAAGTCAATCGCCTGACTGCCTCCTCCAATGTCATAAGCTGCTCATCACGAACATATTTTGCAAGGAGTCTGGCAAAACTTCCATAGGCACGCGGATGTGTGCCATCATCGGTGTACGGTTTTTCGGC
>JAENVX010000184.1 GCA_016650355.1 Bacteroidia bacterium
AATCTTGAACACAAAAGCGAAGAGCAGGAGAGTTTAATAGACATTGTGGTGATTGGCGGGGGCCCCACAGGCGTAGAGCTGGCCGGTGCTTTGGCCGAGTTGCGCAACCATGTATTGCCTGAAGATTATGCTGAGTTGGATTTTGGACAAATGGATATTTACCTGGTGGAAATGGGCCCACGTTTATTACCACCGATGTCCGAAATAGCATCGGCAAAAACAAAAGAATTTCTAGAAGAGCTGGGCGTGCAAGTATGGTTGAACACTGCCTTAATATCTTATGATGGATATAAGGCAATCTTTAACAACGGAAAAATTATCCCAACAACGCATCTGATTTTCGCAGCCGGAGTAGCTGGTTGTTTACCAAATGGCTTTACTCAGGAAGCAGTCGATCGTGGCCGTAGGTTGGTAGTGGATGATAAACTTAGGGTAAAAGGCCACAAAAATATTTTTGCAATCGGTGATGTGGCAGCACATACGCCAGTTGGAAAGCAAGTGCCATTGCCTATGGTTGCTCCTGTTTCAGTTCAGATGGGTCAGCATTTAGCGAAATATTTTTCAGCAGGCTTACCTGAAGACTTCGCATCATTTCAATATCGTGACAAGGGTAGTATGGCTACCATTGGAAAACATAAAGCAGTCGTTGATTTATCTTTCTGGAAAACACAGGGTGCACTAGCCTGGTTGATCTGGATGTTTGTTCATCTGATGTCGCTCGTAGGATTTGGTAGTAAAATAGGAGTTTTCCTGAATTGGTCTCAAAGCTATTTCAGTGCAGACAAAAGATTTAGACTTATTATCAACAGATACAAAAAAGGATCAGGTATTTCGAATTGAGCAATATTTGTAGATCCTCCTGAGCAAATCTAAAACAAACAGTAAGCGATAATTAGCGTGATAATGATGTTAAATGATTGAGCAATTAAGAATGCATAGAGTGGCTTCCGGTTATCTTGTTTGAATAAATCGCTAAACTTTGTTTCCAGGCCGATGCTCACGAAGGCAAGAGAAAACCAAAGACCTTGAATGTTTTTTATGGAGCCTTTCACTTCGTTGACAATACTTTGATCTACGACAAATGAAAATAACAAGGATGCACCTAAGAATCCAAGAACAAATTTTGGGAAGCGATCCCAGATCACTTGAATCGTTGGCTTATCGTTTGTCTTTTCTCCTTCATTTTTTTTGGAATAGCTCCAATAGACCGATATAGCAAATGCAGCCAGGCCCAGCAACACGTTTTGAGAAAATTTAACGATGGTGCTTATCTTCAATGCCGTTTCGCCTACCAATGTACCGGATGCTACCACAGCGCCTGTTGTGTCAATAGTGCCGCCAAGCCATGCGCCCGTAACTTCCTGGGTTAAGCCTAAATAATTCGCCAGGTAAGGCATCCCAATCATCATGGGTATGGCGGTTATTAGCACGAGTGAAATTACATACGATAACTTTTTTGAATCTCCCTTAATGGCACCTGCTGTAGCGATGGCAGCTGACACACCACAAATAGAAACTGCACTAGCAAGCATCATCGTTAATTCATCATCTATTTTTAATTTTTTGCAAACCCAATACGCAAAATACCATACGGAAAGAACTACCAGTAGTGCCTGAATTAATCCTAACATACCAGCCTTCAAAATATCGCCAAAAATTATACCTGAACCCAGGAGCACCAAACCAATCTTTACAAATAGTTCCGTGGACAATGATGACTTCAACCAGGAGGGTACAGTAAAAAAATTACTGATAATAAGTCCTAGTACAAGGCTAATGATTACAGCCTCCAGGTTCAACCCACGAATGATACTACTGCCTGCAAGAATAAGTGCGATGATCGTTATAAGATAAACTATGGGGAAGCCGGTGAGAAAAGATTTTATAGGACGTCCGGTAGAAAAAATTGCAACAGAGGAAGAGGCTACTATGAATAACAACTGAATCAAAATCAGGAGTAAATTTTTTGACGACAGGACAACGGAGGTTAGTTCAACTGTGTTGTTCCAGGAGTAAACAGGAGCAGCTAAAATAAAGCCGACAATAGAGATCACAAGAATTAGGAACCCAACTATAACTACAGCCCAATCCTCGGTAAGCATTCCTTTTGTTTGATTCATGATGTTTCTTTTATCGAGACAAGGTAATAGTTGAACGGAATTTATTCAAGATCTTATCAAGATTGCTCCATACTGCGTGCATTGGAGGATGGTTGTTAATCGGTCTGATTATAAATAATATTATATTGCGTATAAAATGACCCAACTTCAACAATCAGAAAATAGGAAGAAGCTATTAAAAGGATTGCTAACAGCAGTCTTATTATTGAGCATGCTTTCTTTTTCGGGATATTCGCTCGATTCCGCCAGGTATAGGGAGGTCACAAAAATTGAAATCGTATCGGCCAATCGTGCTGCGAAGAAAGTAGCTCAATTTGAAAGTGATTTTGCGCCCCATCAAAATAATTTTGCTGTCCAGTTATCATCACGCGATATCAGTGCCATCCTTTTGATTAAGGCACAATTTGTTAAGATAGAGTTTGAAGATAATTCAAAACGGTTGCTATCTATTAAACCGACAAGTCATTTTTTAAGTATAAAATTCATTCCTCAAAATTCTATGGAGGATCGTTTCAATTCCACCAGAGGTTAATACATCCTCTTTTGCCAATTCATTTGGCCCATTTCAATTTATCACAATTAATTTTTTCGATTGCTGAAAGGCTTCAGCTATTATTCTTAGTACCTAAATGAAGAAACCTCAAAAAAGCAGTCAGGCTTTTGGGCCTGGTATTTCTTATTGTACTGGCGCTATCAGGGCTTGGAGGAATTGCGAATTTTACTACCCGCGAGAAATACCAGGACAAAGTAATCACCATAGAAATGGTAGATAAAAAGGATGAAGAAAGTGAAACAGAAATGAAAGATCTCAATTAAAGACTGATCTTTGCTCACAAGTGTAATCAAAGCTTGTCTACTAATGAAAGATCGTATTGTTATCTATACAGATGGTAGTTGCAATCCTAAACAGGGTATAGGTGCGTGGGCAGTGATACTTCATATTAATAAAGAAAAAATTATTTTATCTGGAGAGAAGGAACACACAACTCATCAACAAATGGAACTATTGGCAGTCATCAAAGCCTTTGAATATCTCACAACTGCTAGCTTGCAAGTGCTACCAATGACGATTTATACGGATAGCCAGTATGTCGTGGGCCTACAAAGACGAACGTTAAAATTGAGTGCATCAGGATTCACAACGAAACAGAACTTACCGATCCGCAATGCGGAATTGGTATACCAAATTATTACCTATTTAGAAAGGATGAGCGTAACCCTAATAAAGATAAAGGCTCATCAAATGGGTAACGGTCACGTTGGTAATCGGGAAGTAGATAAATTGTCGAGAAGAATAGTACGTGATCGGATAAGGTTAGAGAAAATTAAAAGAGAAGCAATTGCGTGAGGTATTTTTTTCATATAGGGTTTAACGGCTATAAGTACCGCGGTTGGCAAAGGCAACCAAAGGCATTAAATATTCAGCAGGTAGTTGAAGAAACGTTTTTACAACTATTCAAAATTCCTGTTTCGATAATGGGATGTGGCAGGACAGACGCACAGGTAAATGCCAGCCAGTTCTTTTTTCATGTGGATATTGAACAAAAATGGGATTACGATCTTTTGTTTCGAATCAACAAGACATTGCCGGATGACATTGCCGTGTTTGAAATCATTCCAGTAGACGATAACCGACACGCGCGATTTGACGCCACGCTGCGGACCTACGATTATTTTCTTCACACGTATAAAGATCCTTTCTTAAATAATGTGAGTTCCCTTTATCAGGAAAAAGATCTAAACCTGGAAAAAATGAAGGAAGCAGTATCCCTTCTCTCAAAATATCATGACTACCGCGCACTTTGCAAGACGCCTGATGACTATCGCACAACTATTTGTAGAGTTACTTCTGCTACCTTATTTTCTGACACAACAGGAGATAAGTTGCGTTTTCAGATATCTGCCGACCGGTTTTTAGGCAAGATGGTCCGGATTATTATGGGCAAGCTATTAGTTATCGGAAGAGGAGAGCTAAGCGTGGCCGAATTTGAAAGTTACCTCATCTCAAAAAAAACGCCAGAGGTATTTGAGCCAGCACATCCACAAGGCCTATTTCTGTCCAAGGTTACTTATCCTTATTTGGATATTCCTCCGCGCACTGAATTTTCTGCTATTCTTCAGAATAATTTAGTTACGTGGAAAGCGCTCTAAAACTAAGTTGAAATGCGAAAGAAACTAGCCAAGGATTTAGGTGACAGAAAAAAATTCAAAGCAATATTTATTCGCATCGGC
>JAENVX010000185.1 GCA_016650355.1 Bacteroidia bacterium
AACTACGATATCTTTTATAATCGGTTCAGCCATATTAGTTGAGTGCTTCCAACCCCGGTAATTTATCGCCCGCTAAAAAGGCGAGCATGGCGCCACCGCCAGTGGAGACGAAATCGAATTTATCCAACAGGCCAATCTTATCCACCGCCGAAATCGTATCTCCGCCACCGATAACTTTGAAAGCCGAGGATGCCACAATCGCTTGAGCAATCTCATTGGTACCTTTGGCAAAAACTGGATTCTCAAACAATCCGAGCGGACCATTCCAAATAATCGTTTTAGCTTTGCTGACAATATCCAGATAGAAGTGCATGGTTTCATCGCCAATATCGAGAATCTTGTTGTCGAAAATAATAAAGTCTTTGGGAATCACCAATCGGGAATCATTTAAATCCAATCCCGCCAGTAGCTCATGAGAATCGGCATCTACCACCGAACTCCCCATATCTTGGTCTTTTTCTTTGAGAACATCATTGGCCACGACACCGCCAAGCAATATCGCTTCGGATAAATTAATTAAATTTTTGATGACCGGCACCTTGGTTGACGCCTTGGCTCCACCCATGATAACTACCTTGCCTTCTTTTGGCGCTTCAATAACTTTACTCAATTGAACTATTTCTTGCTCCAATAATGGACCGGCGTAACTCGGTAAACATTTAGTAATCGCGGAAACAGACGCATAATTTCGATGGCATTCACCAAAAGCATTATTTATATACAAATCAAACCCTTCAGCCAATTCTTTTGCAAATTCTGGGTCATTTTTCTCCTCGCCTTCATTCTGGCGGACATTTTCAAGAAGTGCTGGACCCGCGTAATTCTGGAAATACTTACCGATGTCGGCTACGGATTTTATGAAATTAATTTCAAGCCCCAGCAAAATATGGAACTGGGGTATTAAATCGGCAAAACTCGAAACAGTAGTAATGTGTGAAGTCATGATAACTTTAGCACCATGGCTGATGAGGTAATCGATAATTTCTTTTTGTTTTTTAACCCGAAACGTATCATCAATCTGGTTATTTTCAGTGACCGGCACATTAAAATCAACTCGCAAAAGGACTTTTTTATCTTTTAAATCAGTAATGTCTCTAATGGTTTTCATAGGGTTCAGTGTAGCGTAGATTTATGAAAAGAAAAAGCTCCGAGCCAGGCGCGCGATACCCAATGGGCATCGCGAACTCTGACGCGAAGCGTGATGTCCTGTCTAGGTCAATCTCAGGAGTTCCCTAGTGGGAGTTACTTCCTCCAGATCATCCAGAGACAAAGTACTCGTCTCTCCTGGTGTAGCGATGGTGGCCTTGCCATTGCCGACCCGCAGAACTTCGAATTCCCGGTTATCGAATCTGGCCCAAACCACTTTGGCTTCATTACTTGCTGGACGCCTCTTCACACGAACCAAACTGCCTCGATCGATATCGTTCATACGCCTCCTATGCACAAAAAGGTACCCAAATAATATAACACGAAACCTATCCCTAAACAAGAGCTACGAGTTTTTGAGGATTTGGATAAATTCTTCTTTCCTAACACTAGCTCCACCCACGAGAACGCCGGCAATTTCGTTAAGCGAAAGAAAATCTTTGGCATTTGTGGCGTTTACGGAACCGCCATAGAGAAATGGGGGCAAGTTTCTAGTTTCTAGTTTACAGTTTACAGTTAAGACTTCCTGAATAACAAAAATGGATTCAAGGGCCGATTCGGGGGTATCAGGGTAGGCGCCGGGATTAGATGAAATCGCCCAGACCGGTTCATAAGCAATCAGACATTTGCTGATGTCATCCGCGGATAATCCTGCGAAAGTTGCCTTAATTTGATTTTTTAGAAATTCTTGAAAATTATTGTTCCTTTCGCGTTCGCCGACACAAACAATCGGTGTGAGTTCATTTGCTAAAATAGTTTTTAACTTTTTATTCACCACCTCATCGGACTCGCCAATTTTCCAACGACGTTCGGAATGGCCGACAATGACATATTTCACATTCAGGCGCTTCAACATTGGACCAGAAATCTCGCCCGTCCAAGCCCCGAAATCAGCCAAGGCAATATCTTGAGCGCCGAGTTCAGCTTGACCAGACAATCGAGAAGTGCTCAATATTTTACTAACATCATCCAAAAAAACAAAAGGCGGACAGATGATTAGCGAGTGCTCTTTGTTTTCAGTTTCATTCTGTAAATGCTCATCAATATAAGCCAAGAGATCCTCGGCTTCGGCGATAGAGGTCGGTGACATTTTCCAATTTGCTACAATGTATTTATTAGTCATGACGATGTTTGCGGAAATAATGCCAGATATACCAGATTACAAACACTAATCCGACTCCGACAATAACATAATTAAAACGCTGGAAGTATTCGTGAAGAATATTCCAATGCTCGCCCGTCTTCACCCCAACATAGACCAGCGCAAAATTCCAAGGAAGCGCGCCAAGAAACGTAAACGCACAGAACCGCCAAAAATTCATCCGAGTTACTCCGGCTGGTAAAGAAATGAAGGTCCGAATCACTGGAAGCATCCGCCCCCAAAAAATAGCTTTGACTCCATGTTTTAAAAACCATTCATCCCCAATCTTAAGCTCATGATGAGTAATAAGAACAAAACGGCCATACCGTTCAAGTACCCAACGCCCACCACTCTTCCCTATCCAATACAACAGAATCGAACCGCCCAAATTGGCTAAGGTTGCCGTGAGCACTACCCCTAAAAGTGTAAACTTGCCTTGCAAAATCAAGAAGCCAGAAAATGGCAAGACGACTTCGGAGGGAATAGGGATAGCTGCGCTTTCCAGAAAAGATAGGATGAAGATACCAACATAGCCTGATTCTCCGATGACATATAACGCAAACTGACTGACAGAGGCAAGGATGTAATTAATGAATGCCATGAATTATATAGTAATATTTTTAAGGATATCGGCCGCTTCATCGGGATCGACCGTGTTCACGAGCACGTTCGTTTCTAATTCAAGACCAGCGTCAATTGAAGTGCGGGGCATAATTTCCAGATGCCATTGATAAAAATCGTAGCCGACGAGTACACCTTCTTTTTTGGGTGGAGCAGTATGGA
>JAENVX010000186.1 GCA_016650355.1 Bacteroidia bacterium
ACCAATAGATATTCAGGTATTTCATATAGTTCTAATATTACATGGTAAAAAGTAGGAAATTTGTTTTAATATATGGTTACTTACCTATAATCGGGTCACGCAGGGGAATTTCACCCCAACGTTCCCATCCGCCGGCCGGCGGATACTTGAAAGTCTCCCTTCACACAGCCTGCCCCGCCCTTCTGCGGGGGCTCTTCTAGTTTAGTTACAAATGTAATATAATTACATTGTGGATATACCAACTCATTGGCTATAACCGCGTCTCAAAGTAGTGATCATCCCATCTCTGGTTGTCGATTAATTTAAGACATAAACCAGCTAAGTCCTTGCGCCACCGCTAAAGCTAAGGCGGCACGCGGTCGCTCCATTACCTTTCAGTAATTTCATCACTACTACGGCTTAGCCTGCCTGCAGCTTGCTCAGCTACATTATAAATTTCTTCGCCTGGCAGGCAGGTCTGCCGCCGATACTTCATGCTATCCTTGCATGACTGCTTCCTTTTCATTTCACAGTGCTGTATCGACTTCTCCCTTCGGCCCGGCTCAGGGCAGGCTTGTTCCGAGTAAAACCCTGTATAGCCTTTCCCGAAAGTCGGGACAAGCTCTGTCCCCTTTACCCCGGATGCCATGTAGACAGCAATCAAGCCTGCCTGCCGAACTAGCCGTTTGGCTGGCAGGCAGGTCGTCCTCTACACTTTATCGCAAATACAAACGTAACTACTTGCTTTCGACATCACCTATCCGCTTACGAGGCTTAATAGGAGATTCTCCGCCGGCCGGCGGACAGCTCGACTATATGCACCTACAAGAATCATTGTTCCTGTTTTTCCTTAACGTTCAGCACAAAGAAAATTTCTGTTCAATGCACCTTAAGGTGGTTTGCTAACTACTTCCCGAATATCGGGACAGACATTGACAGTCGTCAGCGGAAGTTCAGTTCTTTGGTCTGTTGATTGTGATTCCTCACTCAGTTCGCTCAGCTTGGTTTTCGTCCATTCAACTCTTAAAGTCTTCCCTGCCTGCAGCTCAGGCATGTTTTACACAGCATTCTCCTTCAATAAGCCGAAGGCGATTCTAGACACACACGATTTGCGGCTACCCGAAGGGCGGGACTTTTACCACAGAATCTGTCTTTGGAACATGAAACCACGCCTTTGGGGTAAGTGCTGTTATCGGAATCTGAACATGTAATATATTCACGCACGAATTCAATAAGAGGCGAGGCTGACCTAATTAAGTTAATAATTTAGAAAATTTCGAACATCGATGAAACCAATATTAGTGAATTTACAAAGTCGAACTGAAGAAAATTTATTTTAAACCTAAATATTTCGTACCAAAAGTTGTTTTATAGAAGAAGGCTTTTAAATGTGAAACTCTTTATAAATATCATCTTTTGCGGTGAAGACAGTGATTTTAAGGTTTAGTAAAATAATTGAAATTCCATTTTGATTTTAAATTATGGCTCTTTTCCAATTTTGGCACTAAATCCATTATTGGCTTTCTATGTTCTGCACCGAGAAGAAATAATGCCTTATCATAGGCGAGTTAAACCGCAAAACGCGTTAATTATTTCTATTATAAGGATTGGTATAATCCAGACTCCCTAGCCCATTACCATTCTCCATTGCCAACTGCTATCATGCATGATGTTAGTTGGTTTTGGTTGCAGATGTATTCATCTTCATGACTTTGCTCCTTATTTCCGGTTTGTCTTTCATCATTTGAATCATCGCATTAAACATCTCCCTACTTATTCAATTCCATTTGGGAGAGTTTTTGCCCGCCTTTAATTCCAAAGTCCAATGTCCGAATTGGAAAAGGAATAGTAATATCTTGTTCATCAAATGCTCTCTTAATCGCTTTGATGGCTTTGCTTCTCATCGTCAAGTAGCCGGGTTGGTCAGGGTATTCGATCCAAAATCGAATATTAAAATTGATCGAACTGGAGTCGAATTCAGAATAGTCAAAAACTATCTTATCCTTATCTATCACCCCTTCCAAATTTTTAATTGCGCTCAGTACAACATCTTCAACTTTCTCAAGATCTTCTGCGTAGGAAACTCCTACAGCTAAATCAACACGCCTTCTTTCTAAGACAGAAAAATTGTAAAAGGCATTCTGTAAAAAGTCTTTATTTGGAATGTAAACTTCTTGGCCCTGGAAAGTCTCAATAACCGTATCCCGCAAGTTAGTTTTAGTTACTTTGCCCATAATATCCTTTGTTTCTATTATGTCTCCTCTTTTAAAAGGTCTCCTAAAGGCCAGGATAATACCCGACACAAAATTTGCAGCTATATCCTGAAAAGCAAAACCCAATGCCAAACCTATCACACCAATTCCTGCGAGTAGTGAGGTTACAGCCTTATTCAGCCCGAGCACGCCAAGCATAATAAAAAGTCCAATGCCCAGGATTGCAACATAAATTACAGTGGAGAATAAATGTTCTAATGCTTTGTTATTTGATGCTTTGGAGAAAAGCTTTTTAAACAATTTGCTTCCAAGTCTGGCAAGTACAAGAAAGATTATTAATAACAACAAGGTCACTGCCATGTTGGGAATCAGACTAATGAAGGAATTAAGCCAACCTTCTAACTTTTGGATTACCGTTTGTATTGGTTCCGCTACTTGCACTTGTATGTCCTCATTCATTGTCCTATTTTAAATTACTTTTATTTAGTGGGCAGCTATTTTATGAATTAAGGCTGAGCCTATCATTCCACTTCTTCCTGTCACAATTACTACTCCGGCATCTGCCAAAACATTATAAGGTGATTAATTACATAACATTTTACTCCAAATCTCTTTGAAGAAAATTATTGTTAAACTCTTCACGATCATAAAATCCATCAACAATATTCGAACTGTGAATCGTGCTATCTCCCCTGTAATGGCGAACTAAATTTAATTCGTATGCAAAATCTATAACATCTCCCTTTCTGAACCGTTTAGCTTTAGCAAAAGCCAGCAGCGCCTTGATCATCAAACACACATATTCTTTTCTGCATTGAAAAAATCGATTAACGGTTAATCTTTTTTTGTGAAAATATCGTTAATCGCATTTCCAACATCATCTACTTCCCGATTAAAATCCGATTTAAATTGTTCCCAGCTATATTTTGCATCAAACCTGTAATCACGGAGCTTATTCTTTAGGGCGATATTTTTTTGTTCCAATACTACTATATCATTTTCATATTTAGCTCTGAATTTTCCCTTAGCTGTTTTCATATCTGTTCTGAAATCACTAATTCTTTTTTCATTAGCATTAATTTTTAATTCAGCATCACTCTTAAATTCATTCCATTCCATCTCATATTTAGCCTGCGCCTCCTGCAAATCTTGTTTTGCATCCCTAACATCGTCTTTAGCATCTTCTACATTCTCTCGATTATTCTCACAACCGGTAAAAACTGATCCTGCAATTAGCAAGAAAATTGCTATGATGAAATATTTGGTTTTCATAATTTTTCTTTCCTTATTTATAAATTATTTGGGTTTTAGTTAATTGAATACTAACATATAATAGTAAGGAGCTCTGGATTGTTCAATCGGTCAAAGGGATGAAAAAGGAACTACATCTTTTGGGGTGGTAAAACTAATATAAATTACTCGTTGATTAATGAAGTAACATCGATTGCTGTTTTATAAGAGTCTGTGGTTCTATGAATCATCAAAGAATCTTCTAATCAATACAATCATTCCAGAAATAATTTTTCTAATGTGACTTACATTATTTGCACGTATAAAAATTAACTCGGGGTTTTGGATATTGACAAGAGTAAAATGCTGCCGCTGGCTGGCATCTGCCGATCTATTTTTCAGCAAGGTGCGCAATTCGTATAATTTCTTTAGCAATATCCTCAGGTGAAAGAACGAAATCTATACAACCGCTTGCCATTGCACTTTCAGGCATATCAGGCTGCCCGGCTGTTTCTGGCTTTTGTGCTATGGTAATGCCACCGACTTCTTTTATAGCGCAAAGCGCTGCCGACCCGTCACCATCATAACCCGAAACAATAACGGCGATAAGTTTACCATCCCAATGTTGCGTTAGGGAACGCAAAAAAACCGTAATCACGTCGGGCCATCCTCTGGGTTTTGATATCGGCTTTAGACGGAACTCTTCATCAAGAACATGCAAATCCCGTTGTTCTGGAATGATGAACACATGGTTGGGCTCGATGAGTAATCTCTCTGTGATCAGCTCAACCGGCATCTTTGTGTAGCTGGGTAGAATCTCATGAAGATGGGTGGCTACGGTTCTCAAGTGATTTACTATGACAATAGCAACACCCATATCGGCCGGCAGATGCTTTAGTAACCGGGTATAGGCATCGAGACCACCAGCCGAACCGCCCACACAAACGATAGGAAAATTTTTTGCAGGACTCCTGGCTTTCATTGACACTTACTCATATGATAATCATTCCCTTTATTGGCATAACTATTGTTTATACTGCACCGTTTAGTTAATAAATTGTTCCTATCGATTATGCATAAAAAATTAAATTACTATTCTTACTGAAATCTTTAGTCATCTCATAAAACTCTTGGTACTTAACATGTTTTCAGGGTGCTCGACGTCCTTGAATGACGTTAATAAGAACCATAATAATTGCAACCACAAGAAGAATGTGAATAAGACCACTTCCAACGTGGAAAGCGAAAAACCCGAGTAACCATAATACGATTAGAACTATAGCGATAGTGTATAACATAAGATAATTCCTTCCATTATTAATTGATTCATTTGACTATCAATTAAAATATATAAACATGTGAGTATAGCAACAATCGAGCAAAGGGATGAAAAGGGAACTACATCTTCTTGATGAGTAGTGGCCGTTTATAAAGATGATACTTCTAACATGGTTGTAAGGGTTTTAATTAGATTGAGATAAAATTTTCTAAACTTCTGAGATTCATTGCTTATTTTACCACGCTTACCGGTTTCGAAATGCAAAAATTTAGTCAAATCAAAGCCGGTTATAATTTCGAAATTATTTTGTGTAATTCTTCTTTAGTTTTTCCAGGTTTATTTTGAATGTCTTTCTTCTTTTAGCAAAAACAATTGGCGGTTTAATTATTAAATACTTTCTGTTCTTATGTGTCGTTTCCCTTGTGCTTTAAATTAATTATCCAATGTTGTGAGCCGTATAATTTATGTTTAGACGCTTTGCTGCTTTTTCAATTGTTAAACCCTGTACTAAAATGCTGAATACTACACACATATAAGTTACAATCATTAATATCTGTTTGGCTTCGCTTTTGGGTAATGAGAGTACTAGCGCAATGGAAAGCCCTCCACGAAGTCCTCCCCAAACAATTAGTTTAGCCTCTCTGCTGTTTAAATTTGTAAACTTTGGTAAAATTAATTTGGGCAGATAAACAATAATGACTCTTGAGAATAAAACAATAAGAATAGTAATTAATCCTATAAAAATGTATGTTATCCTAAAATCGATAACCACAAGCACAAATGCGATACCAATAAACAAGATAGCATTCAGAATTACGTCAATCAGTTCCCAAAATTTATGAACATACTCTAATGTGGTATCGCTCATAGCTTTATTTTGTTTATAGTTTCCTACCAATAAGCCCATAATCACCATTGCCAATGCTCCCGATAAATGGAAATAAGAACTTAAAGTATAGCCTAACATTACAAAGGCAATTGTGAGTAAAACTTCTGTTTCATAATTGTCGATTGATTTTAAAAGTTTATGTAAAACATAACCCAATAAAAGTCCGAAAAATATGCCGCCACCTGCTTCCTGCAGAAATGTAATACCAAAATGGGAAAAGTTGATTTTATCGTTTCCTAATTTTAAAGTTTCTAATAAAGCGATAAAGACTACAACACCAATGCCATCATTAAATAAAGATTCACCAACAATGGTTGACTCTATTTTCTTTGACACATTTGCTTTGGTTAATATTCCTAAAACTGCAATAGGATCGGTAGGTGAAATAAGAGCTCCAAATATTAAACAATGAATAAAGCCAATGGATACTCCCAGCAAACTGCATACTTCATAGAGCATCAATGCAATTACTAAGGTGGAAATTATAACCCCCCCCACTGCTAATATACTTACAGGTTTTAGCTGGTTTTTAATATCCTGCCAATTTATTTGTAAAGAGCCGGCGAAAAGTAAAAAGCCCAACATTATTTTAAGAATAATATTGCTGATGTCGGTATGTTCAATAATACTTTTAATTTCCGAGAAGTGTCCAAAATCCCATGCCTTACTGCTCAAAACCACAAGGGAAAGAATAGTTGAAAGGAAAAACAAGCCTATTACAAAAGGCAATTTAATAACCCTGTGATTAATATATGCAAAAGCCGCTGATAGACTCATTAGAATGACTAATAGGAGATAACTATTCATTTTTACAATTTATTCTCTTCAAATTTTTGATAATAAGTTGAAATCATTTATTAGGATTTATTCATTCCGTCTTTTTCCCTACGCGTACCGCCTTGTGATATTTCCTCCGGATGTCTTCAATATTTACTTTCGGTTCTGGAAACTCTATGTGAAGTTTTTTCATCGTTTCAACAATGATCTGTGAAATAGCGAGATTGCGGAACCATTTTTGATCGGATGGAATAACAAACCACGGCGCTTCTTTGGTGCTGCATTTGCTGAGCGCGTCCTCGTAGGCTGTCTCATATCTTTCCCAGTATTCTCTTTCCGTATAATCCGCCTCGCTTATTTTCCAGCGCTTCGTTGGATCGTTGAGCCGTTTTTTGAAGCGCTGCAACTGCTCTTCTTTACTTATGTGAAGAAAGAATTTCAAAATGTGAGTATCGTTCGCTATAAGGTGCTGCTCGAATTCATTGATCTGTTCATAACGCTTCGACCATACTTTTTTCGGAACAAGATTGTGAACGCGCACAATGAGAACATCTTCGTAATGTGAACGGTTGAAAACTACAACCTCGCCGGGTTTTGGAACCTGACGTTCAATCCGCCAAAGGAAATCATGAGTGAGTTCCTCGGGCGTAGGTTCTTTGAAGCCGACAACGCGGCAGCCCTGCGGATTCATCGAAATGATAACATGCCGGACAAAGCCATCCTTTCCGCCCGCATCGGGAGCTTGAAGAACAATTAATAGCGAGTGTTTATGTTCAGCGAAAAGTCGATACTGTAATTCATGCATCTTCTCTTTAAGTTTCCCGGTCTTCTTTTTCGAAGATTTTTTCTTTCCATGTTTTTTTGCAAACTTCGTATCGAAATTATTAAGACTCACATTGCTTCCAGGCTCTACAATAAATTTTTTACTATAGTTCACGGCATTACTCCCTAACCGACTACATCGATTTAATATTGTTGTTGAGATTATTTTTTGTCATCGTTTAATTTTCCTTTTTTATTAGACTCATCTTTACGGTTATCCCGCTTCGCTTTCTCCAAGTCCTCAACTGCTCGAACGTCCTCGCGCCCTAGTTCCTCGTAGAGTTCATGGACTCGCTTGACGATCCCCGGTGTCAAATCGGACGGTGCTTTGGTTTTAGCATCAGGTTTAGATTCAGCTTTCGTATCAGGTTTAGTCTCATCTTTCGCATCGGGTTTAGATTCATCTTTCGCATCAGGTTTAGTCTCATCTTTCACATCAGGTTTAGATTCAATTTTTACTTCGGGCTTAGTTCCGGCTTTTTCTTCAGGTTTAGGTTCAGCTTTTACCTCGGGCTTAGTCCCGGCTTTGTCTTCAGGTTTAGGTTCATCTTTTACATCAGGCTTGGATTCATCTTTCGCATCAGGCTTAATTTCATCTTTTACATCAGGCTTGGATTCTTCTTTCACATCAGGTTTAGTTTCGGCTTTCCGTATTTCCTGTTCTGCCTTCTCCCAATCCTGAACAGATCGTCCTTCTTTGCTTCCACCTTCTTCATAGAGTTCATAAGCTCGCCTGGCAATCTGCGGCGCCAAATCGGCTGTTGCCTTGCTTTTTATGGGATCAAAAATCCGGTACGCCAGAAGTTTCACGCGATCATTCAAGAGGAACCAAACAAGAGCATAGCCCCAAACGAATCCTGCCCAACCCCAACCAAGGGGTGTCATAAAAAATCCATAAACCGCTATCAAAGTTGCAATGATTTGCGTACCGAGGACAGCTATCCATAAAATTTTTGCGGGGCGTATGGACCAGAACGGTTTACGTGTGCGTGTTAGGAAGATTGTCAAATGTCCAGCAACAGATAACTTTAAATACATCAGTGTCTGTATGTGTGCGCGATCTAGATGAAAGACGCGCTCGCCGAGATAAAACAAACCGAAAGCGGCTATTACACCGATGACGCCCAGAACTGTTGAGATCCCCAGCACCATACGCATATTCCATGCTTCAGGTTGATCTTTGTAATGAACATTGTCATAGGCTATAGACAGGATGGCGCCGTCGTTAAGCAGCGCAAGCATCACGATCATCACTGCCGTCAATGGATAAAAGTTGAAAATCAAAATAGCCAACGTCATAAAAAAAAGTACTCGCAATGTTTCGGCGATTCGGTAGATCGCATAACTGTTCATTCGCTGAAAGATGCGGCGGCTCTCCTTGACAGCATCAATAATCACAGACAGACCTGGCGTAGTTAGTACAATTGCAGCTGCAGCGCGTGCCGCATCAGTTGCGCCCGAAACGGCAATACCACAGTCGGATTTTTTCAAAGCCGGTGCGTCATTCACTCCATCGCCTGTCATGCCAACAATATGACCGCGTTTCTGCAAAACATCTACTATGTGGAACTTATGTTCGGGAAATACCTGAGCGAAGCCATCTGCATTTTCAATGGACTCGGAAACCTCCGTTGTCTCTTTCTTTTTAGAGTCGCCAAGGCTGGCGGCATCCAGAATGTTTGTACCCATATCTAATTTTTGGGCGGTTTCTTTTGCTATAGCAAGTGCATCGCCCGTAACCATTTTGATCTTAACACCCATCTCTCCCGCAGTCTTAATCGTTGCCTTTGCATCTTCTCGCGGCGGATCGAACAAGGGCAGGACACCAACAAACTGCCATTGCCCGTCACCTTCGGCTCTCGCAACACCTAATGATCGAAAACCGCGCTCTGCGAATTCATTTACGGCTTTGTCTACAGCGGACCTTATCTGTCCTGCATTCGAAGACAATTCTAAAATCACTTGCGGCGCTCCCTTGCTTACCTTGAATGTTTTTCCGTCCTTGGTTTTGACAGTGGCTTCGGTACGTTTATGCACAGGGTCGAACGGCATAAAATGAACCACTTCAAAACCCTTTAACGAATCCTTGTCTTTCAATCCATCCAGCACAGCCAGGTCAATGGTGTCGTTATTTTCAGCGCGCGATGCAAGCGCACCATAAAGGATTACCTGATCGGCGGAGATATTGTTCATACTGAAAGGATCGCCAAGAGTAAGTTTGTTCTGGGTAAGAGTGCCGGTCTTGTCGGCGCACAGTATGTCAACTCCAGCAAGTTCCTCAATAGCTACCAGCTTGCTCACAATCGCCTTTTTTCTGGCAAGTAGTTTTGCGCCGACAGCCATAGTAACCGACAAAACAGTAGGCATCGCAACCGGAATTGCCGCCACTGTCAACACCAATGCAAATTGCAGAGTGGTGAAAATCGGATCTCCGCGGTAGATAGCAACAGCAATAATCACGGTCACTAAAACTGCCGCGAGAATGATCAAATAATTACCAATTTTCAAAACTGCTTTTTGAAAGTGGCTAACGGTATGTGCTTCTTGAACTAATTGGGCTGTCTTGCCAAAGTAAGTGTTCGTACCAGTGGCATAAACAATTGCGCTTATTTCACCACGCCGTATAATTGAACCGGAAAATACCGCTTCCCAGAATTTTCGTTCAATGGACAATGACTCACCTGTCAATGCGGATTGATCAACTTCAACCGGATCGCCATCCAACAAACGCGCATCAGCCGGTACAATATCACCTAAGCGCAATCGAATAACATCGCCAGGCACCAATTCACGAGCGGCGGGGGTGATCCATTTGCCATCACGTTTTACTCTCGCCTTAATCGCCAGATTTGCTTTCAGTGCAGCGATGGCATTACCAGCTTCTCGTTCTTCCCAGAATCCGACCAGGGCATTAGCAACAAGCAAAAGAAGGATGATAAAAAAATCCGGCCAGTGCCTTACCACACCAGATAGTATTACGGCTCCCTCAATCATCCATGGAATTGGACCCCAAAAATACGTGAGGAATTTAAGGAACATGTTGGTTTTCTTTTCTTCAATCTCGTTAGGACCATATTGCGTCAGCCGTTTCTCTGCCTCAGCTTGAGTGAGACCTTCCGGAGATGACTCCAGTTTTTTCTCCACTTCCTCCATAGGCAGTGTTTTTAAATCGTCCTTAGCATTAGGCTTCACATCGTTCTTTGTTTTAAGTTTTGCGTTGTCCTTAGTATCGGGCTTCGGTTCGGGAGCTTTTGGTTTGTCGGTATCTGGTTTCATAATGAGTATTCTCTATTCATTTTTCAATGATCCATTTTTTTGCTTCATCCAATTCAGAATTTTTATATATACGAAGTTCACAAGAAAGCATATAACCAAAGAATTTTGCAAAAGTATTTATCAGCTCATGATCAGATACTAAAGCAATCCTTTCCCATGAAGATAGATGTTTCATTCCTATCTTAGCATCATCCAGCATGGCATTTAGATCAAATCCGGTAAAGTTGCTTCCAAGCTGGTATATCATCCGGATTTTTTTGTTTGCTTTCAATTTTTTCTCTACAGCAGGAATTAAAACTGTTTCATAATCTGTTCCGGTTATTTTACCTTCTGCGGAAACGCCCAGAACATTGTTTGGTAAATCATTCATTATTTTTAACATATTTTTTCTCCTATTGAATTTCCAAAATATTTTGCATTAAACTGTTGCTTCAGGTGAGTCGGCTTCACCTTCGACCGGAAGGATATCCGGCACATCAAGTCGTGCCACTCCAATCCTGTTGTCGGCCATTCCATAATAGACGTCAAAGCGATCCGGTGAACCAAGGTCGTCACGCCTGTCGATGCCGGTGGGGAATACAACATTGGGGACAGTTCCGTGGCGCTCCTGTGATGATTCAGGTTTTAGAACCGGTTCCACCGAACGATAAATGATTTCGCGCGGATGTTCTTCCGAGAGTACCATCACTCCGGCTGAGTAGCGCAGGTGATGTTCGTCATTTTCTTGACCCGTTATTTCGCTCACACCATGGTAAATGATTAACCAGCCATGTCGGGTTAAGATGGGTGGAGTACCTCCACCAATTTTGAGTCGCTCCCAAGGCGATACAGGAGTTGCCAGCCGGTGATGCGAATTAAACAACCCAAGGTGATTCGGTTTGAGTCCATCCAACTCCATAGGGCAATAAGAAATCCATATACTTTCATGATCGAGATCTACCAAACGGGTCTTGGGCTGGCAAGCAGTTTCTTCGGGACGAGTGCCGGGGAAAAGCGGTCTATGAATTATGGCCATCTGCATTTTCCCGGAGTGATTGGGAATAGCGATAGGGAAGACACTGGCATCCTTGTTATCCACATGAACGAAATCGATACCGTCATACGGCTCAAAAGTCGCCAGCCCTAGTCGCTTCCAGTTAAACAAATCTTTAGATACTGCAAAAGCGATGCGCGGGCCTATGGGTGAATGTGCTGTGTAAGTCATCAAATAGTTTTGGAAGCGTTCCACAAACGTGATGCGCGGATCCTCACAGCCACCGCTGCCATCGGGTCGTAGTTCATAATCAGCCTCCGGTTCCAAAGCTATGCCGAGCCGTTCAACACCTGTTGGGTCTCCCTCCCTATTAAATTTTACCTTTGCGATGCCGATGCGCGAATAATTGCCTTTTGCGACAAGCCGGGGAAACAGGTAAAGGTCGCCATCAGGCACGCGAACGGCAGCCGGATTCAAGACACCTTCTACTTCCATCGGATTACCCTGTTCTGGTTCCATTATTTTTCCCAGCCGCTTCAAATTAAATTCATTCATCAAATTCACTTGTATTATAATAGATGTCTATTGCTAATCGCTGTCTAAACAAGCGATGATTGTTTCGGTAACTCTTTTAGTTTCATTAGGACCTTTAACAGGTATAGAAACTACACCTGCTTCTTCAGCCGGATAGTCGTTCCCACCGGGAAACAAGGCATCACCAATGAATATCATCTCTTTAATTGAAATGCCAAGAATGTCCCGCAGCTTTCCGATCCCGTATGCTTTATCAATACCTGGTTTGGTAACATCGATGGAAGTCTCGCCACCCATTCGAACAGAGAATCCGGGAATTAAAGGGTCAAGGATTGATTTTATTTTCTTTCTCTTGGTGAAATCAGGATCCCATTTTTTCTTTTCTTCTAAAGGCGCTTGTTGGCCTAATGCTGAATATGTTATCTGGCTACCCCGATCTTCAATTATCTCTCCCCAAATTTTTTTAACTTTGAAACCCGCTTCTTCGAGCGCTTTTTTAAAAGCAGTTTTAATTTTTTTACTATCATCCGCAGTGAAATCTTCCGAATAGATTTTTTTCCAATCCCCATCGTATTTATAAAACTTTGTTCCACAAGTTGGGAGAAGTGAAAGATTCTTCAGGCGTTCGTCAGAGGGAAGATTAGAGAGGAGTTGTTTTTCAAACTGCGGCCAACCTCCTCCGGAAATTACAGCCACTTTAACGATACCTAGAAGGTCATGAAGTAATGCCGACATTTCTTTATCAAGAGACGATTTACTTTCTGCAAGCGTACCGTCCAGATCATAAACAATTAGTTTTTTCATTATTATTTCACCTTTTAATTCCTGTTAAATTAATACACATTTCCAGGATTATCAATCATATCATTGTCATCTTGTTATTCATTATTCCGGTAATGAAATTTCCAATACAATCGCTGAAGTGTGCGGTTGAAAAATACATGCTCCTACCATTGCCGGAATGAGCAGCACATCTCCGATATTAACCTCATACTTTGTGTTATTGCTTTCCAACTGACCATCGCCATCGATGCACACTATAACACGCGGCTTTCCTTTTTCTCCTATATTGAACGGCAATTCTCCATTGAGCCGCCATAAACCAAAATGCTTACATAGGAAAAGCCTCTCCCGCAGTACCGGCTTAACCTCTTCTATTACTGGCGCAACCGGTCGTACTTCTCCTTGTTTAAAATTAATACAGGAAAGGGCCTGCTCAACTTGTAGTGGTCTTGGTTTACTTGTTTTAGCATCGACATGATTCCAGTCATACAAGCGGAAAGTTACATCGCTGTTCTCCTGGATCTCGAACACTACTACGTCGTTTCCCAACGAGTGAACTGTTCCGGCTGGAATAAAAATTCCGTCGCCGAGCTCCGGCGTAAAATAAGTGAGGTGATCAGCAACAGTTCCTTTTGTGAGTGCCTGCTGCAGATTGTCTGCATTAGTACCTTGTTTCAATCCTGCGTATATGCGGCTTTCTTTTCCTGCTTTCAGTACAACCCAGGCTTCCGTCTTACCAGTTTCGCCCGCCGGTAAAAGGTCGGTATTATCATCCTTTGGATGTACCTGCACCGAAAGCATTTTACTAACGTCAAGAAACTTAAGCAGAAGCGGAAATCTGTGGAAACGCCCGGCTAGTTTTCCCAGCAATTGTTCAGGAAACTGTTCCATCAATTGACTGATAGTCTGTCCTTTGAGAGGTCCATTAGCAACGTGACTAGTTTGGTCATCACGGTCGCTTAGTAACCAGGCTTCACCAATCGGACCGTCACCCGGTAGTGGCGCGGAGAGCAGTTCAGCCAAACGTCTTCCGCCCCAGAGCCGGTACTGATAAATCGGTTCAAATTTCAGAGGGTACAAATCTATTTGACTCATTGTATGTCCTTTTCATTTTTAATTACGGGACTCTCTGCTGCACCTGGTTGTGAGGCCGCACGGATAAGTCATTCGTCTTTACATAGATTACCATCGCAACAAGCATCAATAAAATTGCAACCCAGAATTTCCAGTCGTGATGAGCTCGTTTCCAATATGGGGTTCCGTTTTTCTGGTTAGTTACATGTTGCGGGATATTTGATCTCATATTTCTTTCCTTTCAATTAAAGAATTGTATTCTTCACGGCGAGTAGCACGATTGTAAATAGCTCGATGATACAGTGCTCGATGTGCTGCCAACCCGTAGGTCGTCTCAACAACGATGTTTGAGTAAATGGTTTTATCGACCATTCAAAAGTTCCTTGGATTTTAAATAGCACCGGATTAATGTGTTTGTTGAGCTATCATGCTTGAGTTGATTCTCTGTCACTGTCTCAAGTTCCGGGATGATTCTCCCGGCAAGCGCTTTCCCAAGTTCGACTCCCCACTGGTCAAATGAATCAATGCCCCAAATTGTACCTTGAGTGAAAACACTGTGTTCATATAGTGCGATGAGCTTTCCCAATGACTCTGGAGTCAATCTATCCATTAGGATGATGCTTGACGGACGGTTGCCTTCGAAAATTTTGTGCGGCACAAGCCATTCCGGTATACCTTCGGCTTTGATCTCCTGACGAGTTTTGCCAAATGCCAGCGCCTCTGCCTGTGCAAACACGTTAGCTAAAAGCAAGTCGTGGTGACGACCAATAGGATTAAGTGGTTGAAGAAAAGCGATAAAATCGCAAGGGATGAGTTTAGTCCCTTGATGAATTAATTGATAAAAAGAGTGCTGCCCATTAGTGCCAGGCTCACCCCAATAAATAGGTCCGGTTTGGTAAGTTACTTCTGTCCCATCATGGGTGACGTGCTTACCGTTACTTTCCATTGTTAACTGCTGGAGGTAAGCCGGGAAACGTTTTAGGTACTGTTCATACGGCAGTACCGCATTGGTCTGTGTATCGAAAAAATTGTTGTACCAAATACCCAATAGTCCGATGAGTACCGGCAAGTTACGCTCAAACGGGGTAGTGCGGAAATGCTCGTCCATCTGGTGAAAGCCGTCGAGCATAGCGCGAAAATTTTCGGGACCAATGGCGATCATAGTCGAAAGTCCAATCGCCGAATCCATAGAGTAGCGCCCGCCGACCCAATCCCAAAATTCGAACATATTTGCTGTATCGATGCCGAACTTAGATACTTCATTGGCGTTGGTCGAGATTGCGACGAAATGCTTGGCAACGGCAGAGTGATGTTTCAAACTTTTGAGTGCCCAGTCCCGGGCCGTGTGCGCATTGGTCATTGTCTCGAGCGTTGTAAATGTTTTCGAAGAGATGATGAACAATGTTTCCTCGGCGTCAAGGTCACGTGTGGCTTCGGCGAAATCAGTACCGTCAATGTTGGAAACAAATCTGAAGGTTAGATTGCGTTGACTATAATGCCGCAATGCTTCGTACGCCATAACCGGACCTAAATCAGAACCGCCGATGCCGATATTGATGACATTGCGAATCGGTTTACCGGTGTGACTCTTCCACTTTCCACTACGAATCATATTGGAGAAGTTGGTCATCTTTTCGAGTACGGCATGAACATTAGGCACAACGTCTTCACCATCCACGATAATGGATTGCTCTTTGGGCGTGCGAAGTGCCACATGCAGTACTGCCCGCTTCTCCGTGACGTTGATCTTCTCTCCCCGGAACATGGCTTCGATGCGAGCCCGCAATCCGGACTCTTCCGCTAATTGTAGAAGGAGCTTTAATGTCTCATCGGTAATGCGGTGCTTTGAATAATCAAAGTAGATGCCGAC
>JAENVX010000187.1 GCA_016650355.1 Bacteroidia bacterium
CGGGAAAATGATCGGCGTACGCTACAATAAAGACCTGAACTGGGTAGGGGCAACCATAGGCTTCTTTGAACAGTAAAAAACACCAAAGATCATTCACAAATGATTTAACGAATATCGATTAACGATTTTTGATTTTAGATCTAAAAATACATTCCGGATGAAACATTATAGAATTCACTTCGCAAATCTAAAATCAGTGTTGTCCGGTAAAAATAATTAAGGGAGACTATTGCCTCCCTCAAAATAGGTGTATTTTTGAGTTACCACACAAAAAAATATCCTATGAGCAAAAGTACATTTTTTACCGGACAGCCAATCTTTAGTCAAGTCCTTTCCTTAATTCCTAAACCTTTAGTTAGAAGAGTATGCCAAGAACATCAAGCGGATCATTACTGTAAGAAGTTTTTCTTCCATGATCATCTTGTTACTATGTTATTTTCATCTTTTCATTCATGTACCGGCCTTCGTGAAGTTATTACTGGGATGCAGGCAGAGGGTGATAGATTAATGCATTTTGGGCTAAAAAACACCCCTCGTAAAAGCACTTTGGCCGACAGCAATATAAAAAGACCACATACAGCCTTTGAAGATTTGTTCCATCAATTAGTGTCCCATTATTTCAAAGGTTTACCGGACAGCCGCTCTAAAAATGACATCCGACGTCTGTTTATTATTGATTCCACAACATTTACGCTATTTAGTACTGTAATGCGGGGGGCAGGAACTTATGGGCTGAACGGTAAAAAGAAAGGAGGGGCTAAGGCACATGTTGTATTGGATTCATTGCATGATACCCCTGCTTTTATAAGAATTACCGAAAGCAGGAAGTCCGATAAAACCTTCCTCAACCATGTAAACATACCATCAAATACATCTGTTGTTTTAGATAAGGGATATAACCAATACAATACTTTCTCTGGTTGGTCACGAAAAGATATCAGATGGTATACACGTCTGAATAAAGCCGCGGTTTATGAAGTGATGGAGGAGCTTCCTTTAACCCAAGATCAAATTGAACTGGGTGTGCTGGACGATCAGATGATTAAACTCGGCAATCCGGTTACTCGTAAGAAAACGCCTCTGCAAGATGCCAGGCTGGTTCAGTACTATGATGCAGAATCAAAGCGAAAATTCTACTTCCTTACTAATGACTTTATTAGTTGCCCTTATGAGGTAGCCCAGATGTACCGTCGACGGTGGCAAATAGAAATGTTTTTCAAAAGACTGAAGCAAAATTTTCCGCTCAAATGCTTTTTAGGAGATTCTGAGAATGCTATCCGGATTCAAATCTGGTGCAGCTTAATAGCCGACCTCTTGATCAAAGTAATTATGGATAAAATGCATACAACTAAGAAATGGTCTTTTGCTAATCTGTGTGGCCTTATCCGGCTCCACTTAGGAACATATATAAATCTTTGGGCGTTTCTGAAGAACCCCGAAAAATCTCTCCTTAACTATAAACCACCTGATCGTTCAATGCAAGCTAAATTGTTTTAGGGGCTTACCGTGAGCTTTAAAGAACAACTGTCAATAAAATCAACAGTTCTTGGGCCTTAATTTATCATTTCCTACTTTTACCGGACAGCAATGAATTGTGAATTGTGAATGAAAATGCAGTTACGCCAAATACACGCTTCGCTGCTCAATCCATTCACAACGCCCCCCTAACCGTCTTTGCGAGGAGGGCTAGGATGTTCACAGTATAAAGGCCGAATAAACATAAGAGCTTCATTGGTAAAAGATACGACGCGGCAATCGGTTGAACTTTAACGGAATTCGTGTGATTCAACTCAGGATGCAGTCCGCAAGCAAGAACAGCGGTTGCAGGAGCAACGGATTGCAGCGTCGTAGGTTCCTGTCATTGTAAGTCCGTACACATTTCAATTGCAATTAAATTAGCCACTGTACA
>JAENVX010000188.1 GCA_016650355.1 Bacteroidia bacterium
AAGTTGGCATGAGTCGCAACATCACTCTTTTATAGGAAGGATGTGACTTCGGATCAATATCAGGAGGGAAAGAAATAAAAGCTATCCATTTTCCATCTGGCGAAATGTGTGGGAACCAATTGTTGTATTCGTCAAAAGTAAGTTGTTCGTTACCTGTTCCATCAGGTTTCATTCGCCATAATTGCATCGTGCCTGTGGGACTTCCATTATAGTAAATGTATTTCCCATCCGGAGAGTATTCACATCCGTCTACGTGATAACTAGTGTTGGATGTCAATTTGACTTCAGTTCCACCATTTACTGAAATCTTATAGATATCATAATTCTTTCCGTCACGCTGACCAACAAACACAACCTCTTTATTGTTTGGATTCCAGCCATGCAAATAGGAAGGTGACCTATCAGTGATCTGCTTTGGAGTTCCACCTGAAATGGGTACAGTATAAACCGTTGACCCTCCACCTTGCACAGCTGTGCGATTGTGACTTAATGCAATTGTCTTTCCGTCAAAAGAGATCATATGATCATTATTATTCCGATCTGCAAAATCAGTGTTAATCTTTTCAGGAGTTCCTCCACCAATGGGAATCGTAAATAGTGATCCTCCTTCATTGAATAATAGTTTTTTACCATCAGGCATCCAGTTAGGAGCCTCAAACCTGCCTGCTGATTCACGAATCACTTTTCTCTTGCCATCGAATATGGTCATAGTTTCCATCCTGCACCCTACCAAAAATCCTGAACTACCTGTATTGTAATCCGCGGGCACTGGCTTGTCTATGCGAACATTCCAGATCATTGCTTCTTCCATCGCTTCTTCATTGTGTGATGAAATAAATAAACCTGCCAACACTTCGTCCGAAATTGCATCCATCACCTTTGAACCTACAACCTGCAACGGCTCACCCCAATTCGCCACGCGCATGATAAAATTCTTTCCAGTGCGTTCCAGTTGAATAATCTGCGACTTTTTGGAAAAAAATATCTCATCCTGTGGATCGCGCATTAAAGCCCCTCTTAGTAACCTCCATTGAAGCACTGTTAGCCCATCACCATGAACTGTTGCTGTAATATGGGCTGAATTATCATCCGTAGTATTTCGCACCATCCAACCAATTTTGCGATGTGGATCAAGTCCCTTACCAACAAATTCAAAGTTGGCAGTCAAAACAAAATCTCCTTTTACCTTTTTAAAGGCATATTGAAATTCATCTCTGCCAAACCAGATATTATAGCCTGCACCTTTAAGGTTATAAACTTGATTTGATGCATCATATGATGCTGAGCCTGCCTGTTTTGGATTTCCAACATCAACATGATCGTCAAAAATGCCAACCGGAGTTTGCGCGTAACTTAAGAAAGCGCAGCATGTCAGAAGAGTTAAGAGTTGAAGTTTCATAATGAATACATGTTAAAAGGTGTATTATTTCATAAAGTAAGAATTTAATCCTGTCTTGCCAAGCTTAAATAGTTTCTGCGAACTTTCTTGATGATCAAATGGTTAAATCAGACCTTTGCTAAACATGACAGTTCTTAAAAAGATCTTTATCTTTCCCATCCGCATCTATCAGGCAACCCTTTCACCCTTGCTTGGGGCACATTGCAGACACGCACCATCTTGTTCACAGTATACTATTGAAGCTATCCAGGA
Organism: Bacteroidia bacterium; assembly: GCA_016650355.1. GTDB lineage: Bacteria > Bacteroidota > Bacteroidia > Cytophagales > Cyclobacteriaceae > ELB16-189. The sequence goes on from JAENVX010000188.1 coordinate 1,652, forward strand.
GTGGGGTGTACTAAAAGGAACATGGCTAGGAATGAAACGCATTGGAAGGTGTCATCCCTGGGGAACGAGTGGTTATGATCCTGTCCCAAAAAAGAAATAATTGCCGTTCCTCACGTTAGCCTTTCAACAATAAAATCTTCCTTCTCATTCTTAAAAATAAAATCTACATTTAGAGGCGTTAAATAAAACTCTCTCTATGCCTGATTTTCAAATCAAAAAAACACCGAAGGATTACGATGTATGTATTGTAGGCTCTGGAGCCGGTGGTGGTATGGCCGCATACGTGTTGGCAAATGCAGGAATAAAAGTAGTGCTGCTTGAAGCAGGGCCTCTCTATGATCCAGCAAAAAATGTTACACAATTAAAGTGGCCATGGGAATCTCCACGCAGAGGAGCTAGCACACCGCTTCGACATTTTGGAGATTTTGATGCCGCATACGGTGGATGGGAATTGGATGGAGAACCCTATACCCATAGAGATGGGACAAAATTTGATTGGTTTCGTTCACGTATGTTGGGAGGTCGGACGAACCATTGGGGAAGAATTTCTCTTCGTTTTGGACCACGGGATTTCAAACACAAAAGCTTTGATGGTTTAGGCGATGACTGGCCAATTGGATATGATGATGTTGCCCCCTACTATGACAAGGTTGACCAACTCATCGGTGTATTTGGATCTAAGGAAAATCTACCGAATGATCCTGATAGTATATTTCTCCCACCACCAAAGCCACGCCTTCATGAATTATTTATTAAAGAAGCCGGGAACAAGTTAAATATACCTGTCATCCCTTCACGCCTTTCAATTCTTACTAAACCAATTAATAAAGATCGAGGCGCGTGTTTCTACTGTCATCAATGTAATAGAGGTTGTACCGTATATGCTGACTTTTCATCATCCTCTGTATTGGTAAACCCTGCTTTGAAAACCGGCAATGTTGATGTCATCCCAAACGCAATGGCGCGTGAGGTCATAACGAGCGCACAAGGAAAAGCAACTGGCATTTCGTTTGTCAATAAAGACGACATGCAGGAATACACCGTTAACGCTAAAGTAGTTATATTGGCTGCTAGTGCTTGCGAATCCGCACGTCTGCTTCTAAATTCTAAATCCACTTTGAACCCAAACGGCCTGGCCAACAACAGTGGAGTGGTGGGTAAATACCTGCACGATTCAACAGGCGCATCTATGGGAGGAATTCTTCCAAATCTTGTCGGACGTAAGAGATATAATGAAGATGGTGTTGGTGGAATGCACGTTTATTCACCATGGTGGCTTGATAATAAAAAACTTGATTTTCCCAGGGGCTATCACATAGAATATGGTGGTGGAATGGGTATGCCAGGCTATGGCTTTGGCTTTGGAATGCAGGGAACGAATGGAAAATATCCCGGCAGTGATGGAAAACAAAAAGCAGCAGGCGG
>JAENVX010000189.1 GCA_016650355.1 Bacteroidia bacterium
TAGTTGGCATAACACTGACTTTAGTTTCATTAATTCTAATCATGCTCAACAATGACTTCTTTAATTTTGAATTTGTGCCTTTAGGAGATATCGTAACTGCAACCGCGGTTGCATTTGGCGGACTAGCCGGAGGTGTGGCAATACTTTTCTTTGGAGGGAGCAGGCTTATGCAAAGCAAGGCCTTTCAGCGATTGGCATTGGTCGATACGCAAGAAAGCTCAAAGGGCTACACCGTAAACGCACAGACCAAATTGATGATTGGGAAAACAGGAACGGCTTATACCGTCCTCAGGCCGAGCGGTAAAGTGATGATTGATGACCAACTATTCGATGCGTTTACCCGCGGAGACTATGTTGAAAAGGGTGATGCAATTATTGTGATCGAAAGCGAAGGCGTTACCCTAAAAGTAAAGCGCGCTACCGCATGAAAATTTTAGGTATTATCCCAGCACGCTATGCCTCCACCCGTTTCCCAGCAAAACCATTGGCTGACATTGCTGGTCAATCCATGATTGAGCGTGTTTACAATCAAGTTAAAAAATCCAAATCTATTGAAAAAGTAATTGTAGCAACTGACCATCCTCAAATTGTTGAACATGTACTATCATTTGGTGGTGATGTGTGCATGACGTCAGAGTCACACGTTAGTGGCACAGATCGGTGTTTTGAAGTACTTACAAAGCAGAAGAATAAATTTGATTATGTAATTAATATCCAGGGGGATGAACCATTTATTGCTCCAAGTCAAGTTGATCTGCTAGCTTCAATGCTGGATGGCAAAACAGAATTGGCCACACTTTCAAAAAAGATTGAAGATGTGGATGAATTGCTTAGCCCAAACGTTGTAAAATTGGTTTTGAATAAAGATTTGGAAGCCTTGTACTTTAGCAGGTCCCCAATACCTCACATTCGAAACATTGCCCAGGAAAAATGGTTAAGTAATTACACCTTTTACAAGCACATTGGTATGTATGGCTATCGGGCAGATATTCTTGCGGAAATCACGAAACTGGGTATGTCTTCATTGGAAAAGTCTGAGTCACTTGAACAATTGAGATGGCTGGAAAATGGCTATTGCATTAAGGTGGCTGAAACAATGGAGGAAACCATTGGCATTGATACCCCCGAAGATATTGAAAGAGCTATAATGTTTTTAAGCAAAAAATAATGACTGCGGCACTTCCCGAAGTTGCGCATACGCGCGAAAGCGCTCTCCAATTTTTTCAGTACTATACCTCGAAAAAGGATACTGAGCACAAGCAAAAAATCGTTATAGATTTATCAGCCGGCAGTGGTTATATCGCTCATCTTTTTGAAGATGCCGGATACCAAGTTCAGTTGTACGATCTTTTTCCCCAACAAAATAAGTTTAGTAACTCGCTCTGCAAATTTATTGATTTACAAAAGTCATTTCCGATTGAAGATCGAACTGCCGACCTGGTATTATGCTCGGAGACGATAGAGCATCTTCCAAATCAACACCATTTATTTGTTGAAGTGTCAAGAATCTTAAAGTCTGGCGGAATTTTCATTCTTACCACTCCCAACAGTTCTTCACTTCGGAGCCGCTTTTCTCAGTTTATGATGGAAAGCGAACATTACGCAACACCCGCGCCAAATGAATTAAATGCCTTCGTCTCCTGGGACGGGAAATCGGAAGGCTATTTTAGTAAACTGTTTATAAGTGGTGTGCTAAGGCTACGAACATTAGCGGCACTTAACCACCTGAAGTTAAAAATCATTCATCCATCAAAGTATAGTTCTACTTCAGTTTGGATGCTGTGGGTCTATCCCATATTATTTTTTTTAAACCGAAAGGCATACCGGAAGCAGGCCCAATCAGATCCAAAGAATAAGGATACCTACCAATCAATATTTAAGATTAATACGTCCATGGATGTGTTACTCAGTAAACATTTGATTATGGAATTTTCAAAACGGGAAGTGTCAGGTACCTAAATA
>JAENVX010000190.1 GCA_016650355.1 Bacteroidia bacterium
AGACATACCTTGATAATCAGAAAGAAGACAATGGAAAGAAACCCTTGCACAAGACAGGTAATTTTACTTAACAAAAAATAATATGAACCTCGAATCAAATCTTGAAATTGAAAACACCAGTGGCCAAAACCAACTTGGAGCGAATGCCAATCGCCCCGTCCATGTTTTAACAGCAACGTCTATCATTGGAGACAAGGTTGAAAATACAACGGGCGAGGATATTGGTAAGATAAAAGACATCATGATTAATCTTCACGATGGGAAGATTGAATATGCGATTATTGAATTTGGCGGCTTTTTAGGAGTGGGTGAGAAATTATTCGCCATTCCTTTTGCGGCATTAAAACTGAATACGAAAGAACAGTATTTTATACTGGATGTGGAGAAATCATTTTTGGAAAAAGCCCCCGGCTTTAACCCGGAGCATTGGCCAGAGACGAATAGCCATTTTTTTGATGTGAATAGCTATTGGGGATCATTCATGGGACCACATACAGGCGTTTAAATAGAAGCAGAAAATGAAAAACGGAAAGCAGTATTCGGTAAAGATAAAATCCATTGAAAAGATCACGCATGATGTGCTTCAAATTGTTACAGATAAACCTTTACACTATTTATATAAGCCTGGACAAGCCACCGAAGTTTCCATAAACAAAAGTGGTTGGCATGATGAAAAGAGACCTTTTACATTTACCAGTGTCCCCAACAAGGATTATCTGGAGTTTACGATTAAGACATACCCCGCCCATCAAAGTGTTACGTATCAGCTGTTACAACTGAAAAAAGCCGATGAGTTGTTTTTGCACGATGTATTTGGCGCAATCGAATATAAAAGCGAAGGCATATTTATTGCAGGAGGCGCAGGTGTTACTCCGTTTATTTCCATTTTACGTGAACTGCAATCCAAAAATGAGTTAGGTAATAACAAACTTATTTTTGCTAATAAGGCAAGAGTTGATATCATACTCGAAGAGGAGTTTAAAAAAATGCTCGGCTCTAATTTTATAAATATTCTGTCCGATCAAACTTTGCCAGGTTATGCAAGTGGTCAAATCTCAGAAGATTTTATTAAAAAACATGCTGTCAACCTGGATCAATATTTTTATGTGTGCGGCCCCCCCCCCATGATGAGTGCGGTAGAGAAACAGTTGAAGCAACTGGGTGTTGTGGAAAAGTATATAGTCAAAGAAGAATTCTAAAATATGGAAATAGCAACACTTGTAAGAGCAGAATATATTGAAGTGGAACCGAACGTTATACTTCACATTACAGATGCGGGCGAAGGCAAACCGATTGTGCTGATCCACGGATGGCCATTAAGTGATGAAATGTTCGAATACCAGTATACTGATCTGGTTAACAATAACTTTCGGGTTATTGGTATTACATTAAGAGGTTTTGGCCGATCAAGCAAACCGTTTGGAGCATTAGACTATGATACTTTTGCAGTAGACATTAAGAAGGTCTTATGCAAGTTGGATATAGCCGATGCGATTATGGGTGGTTTTTCTATGGGAGGTGCCATTGCTATCCGCTACGTTGCAACTGATGCCGGAGCGCATGTTTCAAAACTCGCATTATTTGGCGCGGCCGCTCCCAGTTGGACACAACAAGATGATTATCCGTATAATCTTTCGGTATCAGCCGTTGATGAATTAATAGAATTATGCCATCGAGATCGACCGCAGCTTTTGTCAAACGTGGGAAAGATATTCGCTGCTACCGATTCTTCATTAAGCATTGGAATTAGCAATTGGCTATTTGGCATTGGAATAAGTTCCTCTGCTCACTCGATGGTTCAAAGCCTCGTGGCGTTACGAGATACTGATCTTAGAAAGGACATGTTAAATATTACTATTCCTACATTAATCATGCACGGAAGAAAGGATAAGATATGTTCTTTTGACATGGCAAAGCAGCTAAAATCCGGCATCGCCAATTCACAGCTTATACCTTTTGAAAAAAGTGGTCATGCCTTGTTCCTTGAGGAAACGGAGAAGTTTAATTCAGAATTGATAAAATTCGCAAAGTAGCGTTAATAGGCTCAAAAATCGTGGACGTGCATCAAATGTCAATGGTAATTGGATCCGTGTCTTTTTCTCCGTTTCTCAAAAAATAACTTAAAGAATTTGTTATGAAAAAATTGTATACCCAAATGGATTGGGTTTTTGAAAGACTCGCCACGGTTTTATAGCTGTTCTTGGTAACTCTATGATGTTTGTTATTGTATTGGGTGTAGTGATCTTCTGGCTTTTTAACAAGCAATTTTATTCACAGGGCATCCATGATGCCTCCGCGATGTTATTTGTGGTATTTCCTTTCTATGCTTGTTCCTTCTTCAAAAGGCATTCAACCGGATTACTTTTTCCATGCACTTGAAGCTAAATGAGTTGATGTCCTCATACAAACCTGCCTGCAATGAAGTGATTCACCTGGAAGGAAAATCAGAGTACGAAATAAAGGAACTCGTTCCTTTTTTAATACTCTTCTGGCAGTAAACAAGCCGAAATTGAACCATAGGAATGTAAGGTAAAACAAACAAAGAATGGGGGATCGTAGAGTTGGGGAAATATCTGATAAAGTGAGGAAAAATTTCCCCTTTCGTTAATCAATTCATCCCTTTTGACTTCAATCACGCAGGTATGAAGTCGGCACGAATATTCCCAGAGGAGTCTCGATAAAGTTTTATGAAATGAGGGTGTACACCTTATTCTGTGAAGCCAATATAATTTAAAAACCAACTTATATGAAATTAACAAGAGTATTACCAATCATAGCCATGCTTGTGATTGTTTTCATTGCAGGATGTAAAAAGGATGATGACCCCGGAATTCGTCCCACCGTGATTTCCACGGATCCTATTACCAGCGGTACCAATAGGGCTATTAATAGCAACATATCAGCAACCTTCAGTGTAGCGATGGATCCTGCTTCTATTAGTAACTCAACATTTACGTTACAAAAAGCTGGTGCAAGCGTTGCCGGAACAACAACATATACTGGAACTACAGCATCGTTTCGCCCGACAGCAGATCTTTCACCAAACACTGTCTATACCGCCATGATTAGCAAGGATGCCAAAAATATGGATGGTAGAGGAATGTCAAAGGATTACATCTGGACATTCACAACAAGTGCTAAGTCTGATTTGATTTTACCTACGGTAACATTGACGGACCCCTTAAACAGTGCGGTGGGAGTAGCTCTCTCCAAGGTGGTTAAGGTAACTTTTAGCGAAGCAATGGATGCAGCTACTATTACTTCATTCACAGTTGCAGTAAGACAAGGAACAACTTCTGTTTTGGGAGTCGTTACCTACGCTGGTACTGTTGCCACATTTACACCGGCTGCTAACCTGCTACCAGGCAAAGTATACACGGTAACTGTCACTACAGGAGCCAAGGATATGGCTGGCAATGCACTAGCTGTTAATAGCACCACTACGTTCACAACAGGTG
>JAENVX010000191.1 GCA_016650355.1 Bacteroidia bacterium
TCTGGAATTTCCAGATTAGTACGACTGGCAGCCTCTCCACTCATTTCTGCTGCCTCTCCTACTGCCGCAATAATTATGTCTGCATTCTTTGCAATCTTTATCGCTTCATTACGAATATCTAAAGCCGATCGCTTATCGCGATGCAAGGATTTTCCAAACAATGTTGAATTTGCTTCAAGAACTTCATCTTCATCCAAATTGGAACCTTTGGCGTAAACAATTTTGGCATTTTCTCCAATTGCTTTCTGCAGTCCTTCCCGCAAAGAAATTGATTCTGAAAATCTGGCCGCTACGCTCCAGGTCCCCGTCATGTTTTCTTTTGCATCGGCTAGCGGGCCCACAAGTGCAATCGTTCCTGATTTTTTTATGGGTAGAATATTGCCCTTGTTTTTTAGTAACACAAAACTCTGTGTGGCAATGCTTCTGGCTTCTGCTCTGTTCGCAGTACTGAATACTTCATTCTTTGACCGATCCTCATCACAATATTTATACGGATCATCAAAAAGACCCAGTAAGAATTTCGCCTTTAGAATTCTTCGGCATGCATCGTCAATTTGTTTTTCAGTCAACTTGCCTTCTTTAATAGACTGTGCCAACGTAGTCAAAAGTCCTTCACTAACCATGTCCATATCAAGACCAGCTTCCAATGCTTTCGCAGATACAGTTTGAATATCTCCAAAGCCATGGTTTATCATTTCACTTACACCCGTATAATCGGAAACAACAAATCCATCGAAACCCCACTCTTTACGCAATACATCAGTAAGCAGCCACTTATTCGCTGTCGCTGGAATCCCATCAATTTCATTAAACGAAGCCATGATACTCCCGGCACCTGCATCAACCGCTGCCTTGTAGGGTGGCAGATATTCATTATACATACGATGACGACTCATATCCACCGTATTGTAATCTCTGCCTGCTTCCGATGCACCATACAAAGCGTAGTGCTTTACACAGGACATAATGGTGTTGTTTGACGAGAGGTCATCCCCTTGAAAACCTCTTACCATAGCTTTTGCGATCTTAGAACCAAGGTAGGGATCTTCTCCGCTTCCTTCCGAAACCCGACCCCAACGCGGGTCACGGGATATATCTACCATAGGCGAAAAAGTCCAGTTGATTCCATCTGCACTTGCTTCCTGCGCAGCTATCCGTGCACTTCGCTCAATTAATTTCATATCCCAACTACAACTCAAACCGAGTGGAATTGGAAACACGGATTCGTATCCATGGATAACATCCATCCCAAAAATCAAGGGTATTTTGAGCCGGCTTTTTTCAACCGCAATCTTTTGCATTTCTTTTATGCTGGCTACAGATTTGATATTGAAGAGACCACCCACCATTCCCTTTTCAATCTTCTTCGCGATGTCTGAACTCTCGACCGAACCTGTTACAAAGGCTCCTGCTGATGGCAGATTGAGTTGTCCGATTTTTTCTTCAAGGGTCATTAATTGAAGAACCGAGTCTACTCTACTATCGATGTTACTAACTTTTTCAACTGGACTTTTGCTACAGGAGATGAGGGCAACGATCAAGAGCAAAGCGGGTATTAACTTTTGCATGGGTTGGTATTTAGGTTATTGGTGTCAGGGTGTAAAATTCAATTTTGTTTTTGCCACTTGTACTTCCGGTGCTGACATAAAAAGGTTCCACAATAAACCTGTACGGTAATTTTCGATCATCACAACAATTGGCCCCTGATCAATTGCCAACGTAGATGTTGCCGTCCAACCTGCAGACAGGTTAAATGCATCATAAAATCCATATGTCCCCCAAAGTTTATCTCCCAACGTGTAGTAAAAGAATTTCAATGCTTTCATTGATTCCACCGGTGTATACGGAAAGGAAGATAGCGCGGCAGTAGGTGTAATCACTCCCAAATCATTGCTTGGTGAGTGCGCATTGTAACCCATTTGGTTGTCGCTTGAAGTCAGTCCCCAGCAATCAGCACTATAACCGATAAATTTCTTAGGGTTAGCTATGCAGTAAGCTTGATTGATTAAGGTAGCGTTCACATTCTGTTCCCAATAATTGGCATAGTCATCAGAGAAGTGTGGATTTAATCCCAGATAAGAATATTGAACCCAGAATAGTGGGCTAGGACTTTCCAGTGGAAGTTTGTAACCATAGTAGGAATTGTTCTTTACAATAGCTCCGTTTTTACCATATCCATTTGTATAAACACTTTTTGGAATACTGTGAGTTGGTGAAGCAGCGGCTAAAAAATAAGTGATCTGCTCTTCAAAATATCCGGACAATGGAAAGTTCATTTCCCAAGTGTAGTTGGGTGACCAATGCCAATACAACACTTCGGAATTATTCTTTCTGTACCAGTCCCATTCAACTGTTTCCCAAAGTTTATTGATACGGTTAATGAGATTATTGCCCACTGTATCTGTTGGCTGTAAATATTGCCTAAAGGTGATCAACCCTTGCACCAGAAAGGAAGTCTCCACCAGATCACCGCCATTATCCTTTGTGCTAAACGGAATCACTTTTCCTGTGTTCCCATCAATCCAGTGTGACCAGGCACCATGAAAGCGATCGGCTTTTTCAAGAAAAGTGACCATCTTGGCAAGATGGTTTACTCCATCAACACGTGGTATGAATTTCCTTTCCATGCCCACAACAATCGCCATGATGCCGAAACCAGAACCACCACTTGTTACGGTATTGCCAGAGGTGTTACGCTCGCGTGCCATGCCACTGGTGGGATGAGCGAAGTCGTAAAAATATTTTAAAGTTTGTTTTTGAACCATATCCAAAAGCTCCGCATCAGTAATGCGAGGGAATTTATCAGTCGGATTAAAGGTGGTAATGATTTTGACAAGGACATCACTGTCCAACTTCTTTTTAGTGGACGATGTTAATAAAGAGGAAACCTGTAAACTATAACTAGTTAAATATTTTAAGGAGGTTGCAGTCCGCACGGTCACCGTGCTATCACCACGTGTCAGTTCAAAATTTAAAAGTACATTGGTGGTGGCA